>CALXGF010000016.1 GCA_944387735.1 uncultured Oscillospiraceae bacterium | reverse complement strand
TTGTGCTTGGGGTTCTCGCAGATGACCATGACTTTGCCCTTGCGCTTGATGATCTTGCACTTCTCGCACATGGGCTTCACGGAAGGTCTTACTTTCATTTGTTGTACCTCCTACTTGCTTCTCCAGGTGATGCGGCCTCGGGTGACGTCATAGGGTGACATCTGTACCGTTACCTTGTCGCCGGGAAGTATCCTGATAAAGTTCATCCGGAGCTTGCCGGAAATATGCGCCAGTATGATGTGGCCGTTGCCGATATCCACCTGGAACATGGTGTTGGGCAGGGATTCAACTACCGTGCCCTCGAGTTCGATTACGTCGTCTTTTGCCAATGTAAATTTCCTCCAAAGTCGGTGTGTGACTTAAGTCACAGGTCCTCTGCCATTGTCAATATTTCCGGCTCGCCGTCGGTGATGAGGATGGTGTTTTCATAGTGGGCCGAGAGGGAACCGTCCGCCGTGACAACGGTCCAGCCGTTATCAAGCACCTTCACCTCATAGCCCCCTGCGTTCACCATGGGCTCTACCGCTATGGTCATGCCTTTTACAAGGCGGGGATTGGTTCTGCCCCCCAGATGCCGGTCTATCCGGTAATTGGGGACCTCCGGGGCCTCGTGCATCTTATGGCCTACGCCGTGGCCCACGTACTCCCGGACTACGGAATAGCCGTGGCTCTCCACATAGTCCTGGATGGCCCCGCCTATATCGGATATCCGATAGCCTTCCCGGGCAAATTGCAGGCCCTCAAAGAAGCTCTGTCTCGTGACTCGGATAAGCTCCTTTGCCTCTTCGCTGACCTGGCCGCAGGGGAAGGTTCCGGCACAGTCGCCTACCATACCCCCGTAGGTGGCTCCCACGTCCAGGGACACTATATCCCCGTCCCGGATGAGCCTCTTGCCGGGAATACCGTGTATGACCTCCTCATTTACCGAGACGCAGGCGCTGGCCGGAAATCCGGCATAGCCCAGAAATGTGGGCTTTGCCCCGGATTTCACGATGAACTCATGCACGTACTTGTCTATCTGCTTGGTGCTCACTCCGGCCGCAACCGCCTGACGGGCTATACTGCGGGCCCCGGCGGTTATCCGGCCGGCCTGGCGCATTATCTCTATCTCTGCTTTTGATTTGATATAGATGGTATCCGACATATCAAATCCCCAGAGCTTTCCTTATCTCGGCCGTGGTGGCCTCAATTGTGCTTTGATTCTCCACGCTCTTGAGCTTCCCTCTCTCGGCGTAGAAGAGCTTCAGCGGTTCGGTCTCCCTGTGGTAGACCTCCAGCCTGGCCTTCACCGTCTCCGGGTCGTCGTCCTTGCGTATGTGCAGCTGTCCGCCGCAGGCATCGCACAGGCCCTCGGCCTTGGGGGGATTGCTCACGATGTGGAAGGTCTGGCCGCAGTCCTTGCAGGTACGGCGGCCGGACATGCGATTTACTATGACCTCGTCCTCTATCTCGATGGACAGGGCGCAGTCTATTTCCACGCCCATCCCCTCCATGGTCTCGGCCTGGGGGATGGTCCGGGGCACACCGTCGAGGATGTAGCCCTTCTTGCAGTCTTCCTGGGCCAGCCGCTCCCGGATGATGCCGATTATAACATCGTCAGGGACCAGCTTGCCTGCCTCCACGTAGCTCTTTGCCTGAAGCCCCACAGGGGTGCCCGCCTTCATGGCGGCCCTCAGGATGTTGCCGGTGGAAATGGTGGGTATACCGAGCTCTCGGCTTAGTATCTCAGCCTGAGTACCTTTACCTGCGCCGGGAGCGCCTAAAAGTATAAGCCTCATAAGCTCATCTCCTTAATCAGTCAAGGAAGCCTTTGTAGTTGCGCATGAGCATCTGTGCCTCAAGAGCACGGACGGTCTCAAGTGCAACACCCACAACTATTATGATGGAAGTGCCGCCCAGAGATATGCCGGTGAGGGCAGCGCTCTGGCTGAAGTGGGCCACCAGGATGGGGACCACCGCGATGATGCCCAGATAGATGGCGCCGAAGAGGGTTATCTTGTTGAGCACCTTGTGGATAAACTCACTGGTGGGCTTGCCGGGACGGAAGCCGGGGATATATCCGCCGTTCTTCTTCAGATTGTTGGCCACTTCAACGGGGTTGAACTGGATGGTGGAATAGAAGTATGCAAAGAAGATTATCAGCAGGAAGTAGATTATCGCATAGGGAATGGAATTGGTGCCGAACCAGGTGCTCACCCAGCCGTCGGTCTTGCCGGTGAAAGCTGCGATGGTGGCAGGAACGGAGGCTATGGACTGGGCGAAGATGATGGGCATAACGCCGGACATGTTCACCTTCATGGGCAGATGGGTGCTCTGGCCGCCGTACATCTTCCGGCCAACCACTCTCTTTGCGTACTGCACGGGGATGCGCCGCTCGGAGTCGTTGACGAAGACTATCAGCACGATGATGGCCAGGGCTCCCAGCACCATCAGCAGCAGCACCCACCACTGGAGCTGGCCCAGGATGATGTTGCGCACGCTGGTCACGAAGCTGGAGGGCAGACGGGAGATGATGCTGGCAAAGAGTATCATGGAGATGCCGTTGCCGATGCCGTACTCGGTGATCTGCTCGCCCAGCCACATGATAAGGGCGGAGCCGGAGGTGAAGGTGAGGATGATGACTATGGCCGCCCAGATATTGCTCTGAGCCTCAGCCACCAGTATGCCGTTGTTCTTGATGAGCATGTAGAAGCCGAAGCCCTGGAGCAGACCGATTGCAACGGTGACGTAACGGGTGATGGCTGCTATCTTCTTCTTGCCCTCCTCGCCCTCATCCTTGCTCATACGCTCCAGCGCGGGGATTGCGATGCACAGCAGCTGGATGATTATGGATGCGTTGATGTAGGGCTGGATGGACAGGGCGAAGATAGTGGCGTTGGAAAATGCGCCGCCGGACATCACGTCCAGCAGGCCCAGAACCGTGTTCTGGAGCATTGCGAAATAGCTCTGCAGGGCGGCGATGTTCACATAGGGGACAGGGATGGCGTTGCCAAGACGATAAAGCAGAATGATGAGCAGAGTGAAGAGAATCTTTCTGCGGATCTCCTCAATCCTCCAAGCATTGCGTAATGTCTGAAGCACTTATACCACCTCTGCCTTTCCGCCTGCCGCCTCGATCTTCTCTTTTGCGGTTGCGGAGAAGGCAGCAGCCTTGACGGTCAGCTTCTTGGTAACTTCGCCGTTGCCAAGGAATTTGACGCCGTACTTGCACTTGGAGACGATGCCGGCGTCCAGGAGAGCCTGGGCGTCCACAACAGCGCCATCCTCAAACTTGTCGAGAACAGCAACGTTCACGCCGGTGAGGGGCTGGGCAAAGATATTGTTGAAGCCTCTCTTGGGGATGCGGCGTGCCAGAGGCATCTGGCCGCCTTCAAATCCGATACGGGTGCCGCCGCCGCTGCGGGCCTTCTGGCCCTTGTGGCCCCGGCCTGCGGTCTTGCCGTTGCCGGTGGCATGGCCTCTGCCCTTGCGCTTGTCAACGTGGGTGGAGCCGGGTACGGGAGAAAGTTCGTGTATATACATTTCTCTTAGCCCTCCTTATTCTTCGGTGACCTTCAGCAGATAGCCGATCTTGGCTATCTTGCCCCGGGTCTGGG
>CALXGF010000015.1 GCA_944387735.1 uncultured Oscillospiraceae bacterium | reverse complement strand
TCTCTCTTACCGCCCGGGCTCTTGTCTGGTTCTATTATCTGCGTCCTATCAAAAAATACTCAGGCATATTTTGCCTGCATCCGTGAAAGGAAGCTCCATGGAAACAATGTCTATCTTTCTTATGCTGGCAGCCGGCGCGCTGTCCCTGGTGATACTTTTTAAGATACTGGCTGCTCCCATCAGGCTGGTGTTCAAGCTGCTGCTCAATGCGGTCTGCGGTTTTCTACTACTGATAGTAGTAAATATCATAAGCGGCTTTTTTGATTTTTCCATTGAAATTAATCTTATTAATGTCCTTATCGCCGGATGTTTCGGTATCCCCGGCGCTTTGCTTTTGGTGCTTTTAAAAATTTTGTTTTAATACAGAAACTCCCGCCGTGCGGTTCCGGAGCGAACCGTGCGGCGGGATATTTTTTATCAATATTCTCCCTGCATGAAAAGCTTACACATTTCCCGGCTGTTAAAGGCGGCGACGGTAGTATTTAAATTCAGCGGCAGAGGCTCTCCGTCCAGAGTGCAAATGCATCCCCCGGCCTCTTCCAGTATCACTCTGGCGGCGTTGTGGTCCCAGGGGGCCGAGCGGGTAGTCACAAACATGTCCGCCTCCCCGGCAGCCAGCTGGCACAGTTCCAGGGCAACGGAGCCCAGGCTTCTTACAGCCCTGGCCGCCCTGGCCAGACGCAGCATATTCTCCCGTTGGGGATGTTCCTCCAGAAAAGTATATTGTATACAAGGCGTAGCCAACAACAGGTCGGAGACCTTTCCGCAGTTGGAGACATGCAGGGCGTCCCCGTTTCTCCAGGCGCCTCCGCCCTTCTTTGCCCAATAAAGCTCATCCCTCTCCACGTCCAGCACCAGGCCGAAGAGAGGCCGTTCATTCTCCCAGCAGCCTACGGATACAGCATAGTTTCTCCGCTGGTTAATAAAATTTGTTGTTCCGTCAATGGGGTCCAGATACCATATAACTCCGCTGGGGCAGCCCGGCTTATCCGGGTATTCCTCGCCAACCACTCTGTCCGTGGGAAAAAATTGCAGTATTTCCCGGCGCAGCATTTGCTCAATATTTTTGTCCCAGCAGGTAACCAAGTCCTGGTGGTCGGTTTTCCTGCGGACCTCGTCCTCATTTAGGGGACACTGACGCAGAGCGGCGCCGGCTTTCATTATTCCATTACGTGCCAATTTAAACCGCTCCATTATCCACCTTCTTTCTGCTTACGGATTTTATCAAAACATATTCAGTCCTCCATGTCAAGCCGGGGCTCAGAACAGTATTTCCATCCTGCCTGGACAGTGGAGCCTGACCGGGCTGTGTCTTTGAATATATTGAGCCGTCAGGTCCGGCATCTCTATCCCGCCTCTCCAGAGCACGGGACAGTCCCTCAGCACTTCATAGCCGCCGGTACCGGTAGCCCTGTAATTACTCGTACACAGGCGAAACTTTCCATCTCCCAAGGCTCTGCCGTCCGGCAGACTAAGCTTCACCACCCTCTGACCCACAGGCCGTCGAAGGTCGAGAGTATAGTTCAGTCCTCCATAGAAGTCATAGTTATAGTGCTCCACCTTAGGCTGAAGAAAGCCCCCGGACACTTGTGGTCTGCCTTCTTCCAGGCAAAAATATTCGGCGCAGCGTTCCAGACAGCGGCGTACCACGGCCTCCGTGACCTCCAGCACCACCAGTGTGTTGGCAAAGAGATATGCTGCGGTTACGCCCCGCATAGTTACCGGAGAGGAAAGTCCTACCGGCTCATTGCCCAGGCTGGTGCAGGAGAAGTCGGCGCCGGTAGCGTCAAGCTGCACCAGATTGAACAGGGCTGCCACCTTACTGCCTTTCAAGGCCGCTTCCAGTTTTCCCTCCGGCGGAACATCTTTTTCCAGAAAACCCAGGGGCTTGTCCAGCCAGCGCTGAACCTCTTCTTCCATGGGCAGTAGGCTGTTATAGGGCTCGGCAAGGCAGCGGCTGCCAATGTCCAGGAGGCGGGATTCGGCCTTGAGACTTCCGTCTTTTAGTGTTGCCTTAAGTACGATAAATTTCCCGGCGTTGGCGGGAGGCTGGACAGCATAAGTGCCGTAAAGCTCAAGCCCTTCTACCGCCATGTGCTGATGTCCGGTGAGCAGAATGTCAAAGCCCAGCTCCTTGGCTATGCGACAGGCGATGTTTTCCCCGCTGTCAGACAGAAGTAGCCCGCTCTCCAGGTCCTCTTCAAATCCCCCGTGATAAATGCACACCGTGACGTCGCAATGCATTTTCATCTCTGAGAAGACTTTTGACGCAGCCTCAAAGGTATCCGTTACCCGGAGCCTTTCCATGTTTTGAGGCTGTTCCCAGATGTTCACATAGTCAGTCACCACGCCGGTAATGCCAATACGAAGGCCGTTTTCCAGAGTATGTATGGTCCACGGCCGGATATCCAGTTGGCCCCCCAGATCCTCCAGATTTGCGCAGAGGCAGCGGGCCTTCATAGCTTTGATATAGTCCCGGAGGCTGTCGTATCCAAAATTAAAGTCGTGGTTTCCCAGAGTATAGTAATCCAGCCCCAGGGCGTTAAAGCTTTCGGCTACAGGGTGCAGCGGGAATTTATCGCTGTTTTCAATATAGTATTGTGACAGCGGCGTACCCTGCAGGGAGTCTCCCCCGTCCAGGATAAGGGTGTTTCCGTCTTTTTCCGTCTGAGCCGCCAGGGCCAGCAATCCCCCGGACGCCTTTTTCTTCAGAGCATAATCTACAGGGAAGATGTGTCCGTGAGTATCGGACGTATATATTATCTTGAAACCTTTTCCCATATCAGCCTCTTGCCAGCTTTACTCTTATCTTTGTGGATATCCACTCCACTATAAGTACCAGCACGATAAGCCCCGTTAGGATGGCTCCAGCCTCCTCCCAACGGTAGGCATTCATTGCAAATATCAGCGGTGCGCCTATACCGCCGGCTCCCACCAGACCAAGTACCGTAGCGTCACGAAGATTGATGTCAAAGCGGTATATGGCGGTAGAGGCAAAGTTGGGCATCAGCTGAGGCAGTATGCCGTAGCGTATCTTCTGCCAGGTAGTGCAGCCCGCTGCGTCCAGAGACTCCAGCACCCGCACGTCCAGGTCCTCAATAGCCTCTATATACATCTTGCTTACCATACCCACAGAACAGAGGGACATGGTAAGAAGTCCTGCAAAGGCTCCGGGCCCGGTCACTCTGATAAACATCAAGCCATAGACGAAGGCGGGCACGGTGCGTATAGCCATAATGGCTATACGGCCGATAAAAGCCACCGGCTTGGGCGTCAGGTTGGAAGCGGAGATAAAGGCCAGAGGTATGGAGATTATAGCGCCAACTATAGTGCCTAAAAACGCTATGCACATAGTCTCCAGCAGCAGGTATAAGACCCCTTGCTTGGTGAGGCTGAACAGCAGCTTCGTGTCAGGATGAAAAATACCGGAGAGAATATTAGCGGCTATCTTTGACCCGCTTTGGGTAGTGCCCGCCGTCTCCACGGCGGTACCGCTCCAGATTAAAAGAGCTATTACCACCAGGGCTACGCTGAGTTCAAAAACCCAGCGTTTCGGCCGCTGCTCATAGGCCAGCTGTATATGTTTGTCCATAACCCGGCCTCCCATCAAACCAGCCGTTTTCTGGCGGCCCGGCTGATAGTTTCAATAACGAACACAGTGACGAACAAAGCCAGAAGTATCATTCCTACGCTGGCATATTCCCGCCAGCCTATTTTCTCGTTGAGGATAAGACCCAGACCGCCTGCGCCCACATAGCCCAGTATGGAAGCGTAGCGCACGTTGCCTTCAAAGCAGAATAGGCAGTTGGAGAGATATGAAGGCAGGACCTGAGGCACAATGGCGCTTATAAAGGCCCTGGCCTTTGTGGCGCCCATAGCTTCCATTGCCTCAAAGGGTCCCATGTCCACCGTCTCTATCTCCTCATAAAGTATCTTTCCTATGTAGGCAAAGGTAAAAACTGCAATGGCGGTAGTGCCTGCCAGAGTGCCCAAACCGAAGATATACGTGGCAATAAGGGCAGATACCAAAGTTGGCAGAGTACGTATTATACTCAGCAGCAGACGCATGGATGCCACCACTATACGGCTGTGGATTATATTGGTGGATGCCAGCATGGCAAAGGGTACCACCAGCACCGAACCTATAAATGAGCCCAGCAGGGACATCTTTATGGTGTCAAATAGGGGTTTCCATATCTGAGGCATGTAATCCCAGCGAGGCGGTATCATGTCCCCCAGGATGACAAAAAACTCCTTGATACGGCTGACCAGTACGCCCAGGTCAAAGCCTGTAACTTCGACGGATACGGCCGACATGGCAAGAAACACCAGGACGATCAGCGGCGCCCTGGAGCGGGGCTTTTTCACCTGCTTGCCGTTGGGCAGGGTTAAAGTCCTGGGCGGAAAAAGCCTGTCATAGAAGCTCATGCCGTCTCCTCCTGTCTGCCCTGATATATAGAGTCCAGCACGGCCTGATCCACCTTGTCCACCGGGCCGTCATAGACTATCTCTCCGGCTCTGATACCCACCACCCGGTCGGCATATTGAAGGGCCAGCTCCACATGGTGAATGTTTATAAGCACGCTGATATTCATTTCCTTATTTATACGCTTAAAGTCGTCCATGACCTGCTTTGCCGTCACCGGGTCCAAGGCGGCAACAGGCTCGTCCGCCAGGATTATCTGAGGGTTCTGAGCCAGTGTGCGCGCAAGGGCAACTCTCTGCTGCTGGCCGCCGGAGAGCTGGTCTGCCCGGACAAAAGCCTTGTCCAGAATACCAACCTTATCCAGGGCCTCCAGGGCCTTCATCTTTTCATCTTTTGTAAATACCCCAAAGCAGGCTCTCCACCAGGGCAGATCCGGCACAAAAGCGGTGAGCACGTTCTTAATAACAGTGGTTCGTGTTATAAGATTAAAGGACTGAAAAATCATGCCTATACGCCGCCGGAAGGAGCGAAGGCTTTTTCCGTGGAGGCTCATTACATTGGTACCGTCCACGGTGAGGCTGCCGGAGCTGATGTCGTGCATGCGGTTGATGGTGCGGATCAGTGTAGATTTTCCCGCACCGGAAAGGCCAATGATGGCCACGAACTCCCCCTGCTCTATGGTAAGGTTTATATTTTTCAAAGCCTCAAAGCCGTTGGGATAACGCTTGCTAACATTTTTAAATTCAATCATCCTTGCATCTCTCCATTCCAAACGAGGGAGGAGAGCCCCAGGCTCCCTCCCTCATTCAGAGATATGTATTTGTAGCTTATCAGCCTGCGCTGTTGAGGGTCTGGATCATCTCCTGAGCGGCACGCTCGGAGTCGTAGTCGGAGGACTGGGCGGGCAGATAGCCGTTGTGGCTGTAGATTGCTATGACGGCCTTGCCCTCTTCGGTGTTGCCGATGTTGATGAAAGCTTCGGACAGTGCGGCCTTGAAGGCGTCGTCCATAATGGGAGAGGTCTTGCTTACGCTTATGGTGTCGTTGTAGATGGCGGGAGTGACGCCAATAACTGCGGTGTCGTCCCAAATGCTGTTGCTCATGGCATATTCGCCTACCCACTCGTCCTCATAGTCCCGGCGGGCGTCGGCATAGGTGCACAGCACATCCACCTGGCCGGAGGCCAGACGGGCAAAGGCGCTGCCGTAGGAGTCGGACTGAACGGCATGGGGCAGCTCAGTAATGTTCTTTCCAAAGTTCTCCTGGAGCCACAGGGAGGGATAGATATATCCGGCGGGAGAGGAGGAGTTGGCAACGCTCCAGTTGGCGCTGCTCACGTCTTCCCAGGTCAGCTCTTCGCCGGCATTAACCTTGTCAGCCAACTCTTTGCCCTTCTCAGAGGGACCTGCAATCATCAAAGCCCTGTAGCTGGTGACCTGCTCGGTAGTGGGCTCGGTGGGGGCGTTGTCGTTCCAGTCCTTGGCGCTGTCGGAGTCAATGGAGAGGCCGTCTCTGGTGGCTGTGAGCAGCACGTCGCAGCCGTCGTCATACAGGACGTAAGTGCCTCCGGGAATAAGGCCCACGTCGGCAGTGCCGGCGGAGAGAGCCTCGCCCACGGCTTCATAGCTGGTACCGACGGTAATCTCCACATTGCCCACGTCGTAGCCCAGCTTGGCGAGCTCGGTAGTAAGCCGCTCCTTCAGAGGCTCGGTAGCGGTAATCATCTCATCGGGTTCACGGGAGGGAACAAAAGCGACGCGAAGGGTCTCTATGGCTATGTTTTCAGCTGGGGCTTCCGCCTCGGTCTCGGCGGCTACAGGGGCCTCCTCGGCAGTCTCAGGCTCGCTGCTCTGGCCGCAGCCGCACAGCAATCCTACGCACAGTACGCTCACCAATAGGAGAGCAACGATTTTTTTCATACTTTTCCTCCTTCTGTTGCATAAATTAATTTATATTTATTGTAAGAGAGCACTTCTCTTGCAATCGAAAGAGTTGAATCAGGCAGTGTCGCCTATCTTCAGGTGGGTAGGCACCATCACCGTCACAGCCTGACTGCGTTTTTGCCGGATGCGTCCGAAAAGCAGCTCCAGGGCATTTTCCCACACATAGTCCGGGTACATCTCCAGACAGGTACCCGTGGGCCACTTGCTCTCCAAGGTCTGTACGTCCTGATATATAATAACTGCCACATCCTTGGGTATACGCAGCCCCAGCTCTCGAAAGGCTTCCAGGGCGCCCTCGGCCACCTCGTCGCTGCCCAGCAGCAAAGCCTCGGCCAAAGCCTTATCTTCCACGGCTTTTTTTGCCAGGGCGTAGCCGCTCTCCTTGCTCATATCTCCCACATGGAAAAGTTTAGGGTCGTATGCCCCTCTCTTTTCCAGTATGCGCTGCATGGCCGCAAGGCGGTGGCCGCCTATACGCCCGTTCACCCCGTCGTAAATACCGCCTATATAGCCCACGCCTGTGTACTGCTTTTTATCCAGAAGATAGCTGATAACCTGCTCCATACCCAGATCGAAGTCCACCTGAACCTGGTCGAACTCATAGCTCTGCTGGTCAGAATTTACAAAAACGATGGCAAAGGACAGGGAGCGGAGAAAATCCACCTCGGCCTCGTTAAAGACGCCCAGGGCAATGACTCCGTCAACTCTCTGCACCTGGCCGAAAACCAGGCGTTCAAAGCTGACCTCATACTCGTCAGTCATCATCTGCACCAGGCAGGACAGAGAGGACAGACGCACATTGTGCCTGTCCGGCCTAACGATGCGCCAATCCGCAACGCCTATAACCAGCTTTGTCTTATGCTCCGCCGCCCTGCGCTGCCGAGGGGACACATAGCCCAGGGAATGGGCAGCCTGAAAAATACGGGCCCTGACCTCAGGACTGACGGATATATTGTCATCCTTGTTTAGAACTCTGGATACCGCAGCGGCAGAGACCTGGGCGGCCTGTGCTACATCCTTTATCGTTGCCATTTCGCCCCTCCTCTGCTGTACTTTACCAAATTTCCTGATTTCATTATAAACAAGCCCTCCCGTGAAGTCAACATTTTTTACTAAATTTTTACTCAAAAATTATTTTCTTTTAAAAAGCCTTTCTGTCACCTGTGTCCTCTGAACCTGTAAGCTCCCCCGAAAAACACTGCTCCGGGACATTCTACCGCCAGTCGGTTGCATTTTTACATACAGGCGGATATGATATATCCAGAACATATGGGAGGCAGAACATGTATGAAATTGATAAATCCCAGTTCGGCAGGTTTGTGGCTGAACTGAGGCGGGAGAAAAATTACACTCAGAAGCAGTTGGCGCAGCTGCTGAACATATCGGACAAAGCCGTGTCCAAATGGGAGCGGGGGCTGAGCCTGCCGGACGTGGGCATGCTGCTGCCTCTGGCGGATGTCCTGGACGTGAGCGTTACGGAGCTTCTGGAAAGCCGCCGAATGGACACCGCCGCTTCACCGGATATGGAGCAGGTAGAGGAAATAGTAAAAAAGGCGATCAGCTTTTCCGGGGAAAAGGTAACGGAGAGAGGCCGAGCTTCCCGGCAGATGAAATTGGCTTTTATCGTAAGCAGCTGTCTCAGTCTGGCAATAACCGCCTATCTCCTTCTCACCGGCGGAGTGGGTAATTTACTTCCAGGGGGCATGACTATAGTTTTTCTCTCCATCTTCTTCGGTATATACTTTTGCTTTTTTGTTAAGGACCGGCTGCCGGACTATTACGATGAAAACTGTATCAGCGCCTACAGCGACGGTATTTTCAGGCTCAATCTTGTCGGAGTCCGCTTTAATAATCGCAACTGGCCACATATTTTAAAAGCCGTGCGCTTCTGGTGCTGTTGGGCTCAGATTGCTCTTACTGTTTTAATGCTAATAATAAGGACCTGGTTTCCGGACTTGAATATCAGTCCATATCTTCCGGTAATTTTGTCGGTGTTTGTGCTGGGTCTTTTTGTTCAAGTTTACATAACAGCAAAGAAAAACCAATGAACCATTAGTTAGGCCGTGGGGCAAATTCCCCACGGCCTTGTGGCATACTTTTTATTCGTATGGGTTTATTACATCCGGCGGGTCCTCTCCCGCCTCTATTTTCGGCAGGTACCAAGTCTCGTAATAATAGGGGCGGCTCTGCCCCGTAGGCCACTGGTCACCCCAGGGGCGCAGGTAGATAACATAGTAAAAGCTTCCCGTGCTGTCATCGCTGTAGAAGCCGCTAAATTTAAGGATTTTTCCCTTGTCGTCCTCAAGCTTTATCGTCGCCGCTTCCCTGCCCAGGCTGATGTCCAGGAACTCTCCGCCGGTACAGCTATAGGAGCCTTGGGAATATCTGAAATCTATCCTGGCCAGATAGTAGTCCTTCGGCATATCCTCGTCCCATATCAGCATAGAAAGAGCGTCGCCGTCGGAGCTAAGCTGACCGCAGCAGTCCCAGCTGTAGCCGTCCAGGGGCCTCCACTCATCCCCAGCGTCTGTGAGATACCAATAGCCGTACCAATACGGGCCGAGTTCCGCCTGTTGAGCTTCAGTTTCCTGCTGGGCATCAGTTTCCACAACTGTAATTTTCTTTTCCAGAAAGCTGCAGCCGCAGACCGTCCAGAATCCAAGACAGCATGTCAGCAGCAAAACTCGTCTAAGGACTTTCTTCAATTTTATCCCAACTTTACAACAATATAGTCGCCTATCTTTTTTATGGAACCATAATAGGGATATTCTGCCATCTGTTCAAATTCCGGCGATGCGCTTATTTCCTCCAGTTCATCTTCTCCGGCAAATTCAATATTAAAGCCCAGGTATTGGCGGAAGAAGTTTTCACGGGAATATATATTTATCAGGTCCTGGGAAGGGCCAAGGAGCAGCGAGGTGTCCAGCTCCGGGGCGTAATAGAGCAGGTTGTCCTGTTGTCCGATAATGGCCAGACGGCTGTTCTCGTCAAAGCCCTCCGTCTCCTTTATCTGAGCTATCATGGAGACATAGAAGGAGTCGGCGGCCTCATACTGCAAATGCATTTTCAGGTAACACATGTTTGCAAAATACACGTTTGAGCCGATGACCAGGCAAAGCAGCAGAGCCAGTATATCTTTCATGGCTTTTGCCGAAGCAAGCCCGGACATTTCCACAACCAAGGCGGCAAGAAAATAAAAGCAAACGAAGCTGTACAGTACCAGGGTATGGATAGACTGGGCCGACATCATAAGATACATGCAGTTGATGCTCAGGGGCAGCAGGAACAAAAGCAGAGCCAGCAGCACCCAGTTCAGAGGGCCGGGCTTTCTTGCCGCTGCAAGGACAGAACCTAAAAGTATAAGGGCTGCCAGCCCCAAATGTACTATTTTGGACGTCTTTGTGGTGATGAGATAGTAATTTCCGTAGCTGAAGATATATAGAAAGTTTTGATATGCCATGCGTATCTTTCCGGCTATGCTGGCTGAGGAGTTGATATTTTCCACTACATAGCTGTTAAACTCCGCTCCGGTAAACCTGAATACCAACAGCGTAACGGCAAAGTAGACAAGCAGCGCCACCGCCATCATAGCCAGGGCTTTCAGTCCCCACAGGACATTCTGCCAGGGCTTTATCTCCCCATCCAGGCAGCTCTTTATCATAAGAAGCACAAAAAGGCTTGCAGTAATCGCCACGTAAGCCTGATAAATACTCAGGCAGAGCACTAAAGCCAAAGTAGCTGCGGTGTAATTTTTAATGCCTCCCCCCGCAAAAAACCAAACGCAAAGAACCGACAGAAGAAACGCCAGCCCATAGGCGGCGCTGGTGAACATGAAACAGAAGGTTCCGGTAAGAGAGGGGAAGCTGACGACAATAGCCGCAAGAGCGATCTGGAGTACGGGCGAAGAGATCCTCAGGGTCCTCAGCATTATACACACGGAAACAGCAATAAAAATAAGCGTCAGACTACCATATATCCAGGGCATGGACCAGTCGGGGAAAATCAGCTTTGACAGCTCCAGACCCCAGCGCCCGGAGGTGACGGTAGCTCCCTTGTAAAACAGCGCCTCAATATCGTCGTGGTTTACAAGCTTATTTGTAAACATGAACATATGAGCGGCAAAGCCCGCCAGTAACGCCGCAAGGAAGGGGCACCGATTTGCCGTATATGAAGCTTTAAGCCGGAAAAAAAGCCTTTCGCTAAAGGAAAAATCAGACTTGTACATACATCTTACCTTTTACGTCAATAGAGTTCAGTCCTGCTCAGCGGGCTTTAACTCTGCTTTTGCGTGCTTCAGAGAGTAACGCTCCATCCCGTGAAACAGCCCGCAGAAGCCCAGAGCCGCAATGGGAACCATCAGTATAAAATAAGGCAGAGCGTACTGGCTCTTGGCCTCGGAGAGCAGGTGGTACAATATGCCCCCAAGTATTGCAAGCAGCGGCAAACACTTGCTTATATCCCGGCGGATAAACAAGCAGATACAAGCCAGCAGACAGCCCAGGAAGATCAGCTGCTGGTATTGATTCATATACATAGAGGAGAGGCGATAGCCCGAGTCACAAAACCAGTCGTATAAGAAACCCTTCTCCCCATAGCTTTGCTGTACCTGGTTTATCCAGATGCTCTCATAGCTGGGCTCATTCCACTGGGTTCGAAGCTTTTCCCAGTAAAATTCCAGAGCCTTTCCCGGGTTTACATAGAAATAAGCCGCCCTGTCCTGAATAACCTTCAGGGCATTTTCTTCCGTTGCCTGGGTACTCATGCCGCTCTCCATAAAAATATCGACGGTGTTATCCTCCTTATACCAGCCGGGCCCGGCGTGTCCCTCGCTCATTCCCATGGATACCCAGGCCAGCAGAGGTATTCCCTGGCCAAAATCCTTCCCGGAGCGCTTTTCATATAGATTCTGCGGCATACCGTCCAGCGTTGCAACGGAGGCAATGGTCAACAGCAGGCAAATAAAGGACTTTATTTTACGATTTCTCAGCAGGTCAAAAAGCCATATTATCCAAATGGCTGCCGCAAAAATCATATAATTCAACTTTACTACCACTGCCAGGCCCAGGCAAACGGCGCACAGCAGCCCCTGCCACAGGCGGCGGCTGCGCAGAAAAGCCGTAAAAGCCCACATGGCCGAGGCCCCCAGGGCCAGGCCCGGTATTATTCCGTAGAGGAAGGTGCAAGAAAGGATAGGCGGCAGGCAGAACATCAGCAGCACCATGGTAAATATCTGGATACGGCGGCTTTGGAAGAGCTGCCAGTTCATCTGTATTACGGCATGGTAGGCAAGCATCAGCCAAAGGACGTTTACGCCCTGAAGGGCCAGGCGATAATACCCGGCAGGCATTCCCGGAAGCAGACTGCCCAGCAAGCGGAATATGATCTCCGCATAGAGCACATAGCCAAGCTGAAACGGGAAACGGTAGAAGTAGGCGTCCAGAGCTCCGAAGTCGTCGGAGGCAGCTCTCTCCGCCGCATACAGCAGCTGATAAGAGTCGGAATACCATGGAGCAGCCAGCTTTACAGAAACAATAAAAGCGCAGCCTAAAATCAGCACAAAGAGCATGAGTACAAGCTCCGTGCGCCACAGGCTGAAATTAACGCAGTGTCTGTAAAGCAGGTACAGGCTGGACATAAAGAGGATGAGCAGCAGAATATTTAGGAAAATATTATCCGCATAAAGCTCTACCAGTTCCCCCGCCTCATTGTTCGTGCTTACATCCGCCGTCTCTAGATAAGCGGATAATGTCAGCAACAGCATGAACAGCGCCGATAGCGCTATGATCACTGCCGCTCCAAGCTTAGAGAGCAAGGAGATACCGGAATCAATGCGTCCCGGCTTCATAATCTCCCCCCTGGAATATATCTTTTACTGATATTTATTTATAACATATCTGCTTATACAATTCAAATTTTTTTATGGACGGCAGCGTATAAAGCCTTTAAAAAAGCTGCGCCGCAGCCCCGAAGTTTTGCGTCAAGCCAGCAAAATCCGGCGGCAACGGTGCAGCTGCGCCATTCTCTATCTCCCAAAAAACTCAGTAAGCATCGGTGTACAAGGGGTACAAACGAGATAAAATAGAAATGAGGGGCGATAGAGCGGAAATATCAGATTTTCCACTCTATCTGAACACGGTCGCTGGTGGCCTTGATTGTAGAAATCAAGCC
>CALXGF010000014.1 GCA_944387735.1 uncultured Oscillospiraceae bacterium | reverse complement strand
TCATCGCCAGCCTCCCCTGCGTTTTGGGCTACAACCTGTGGAGCGGAGTGCGCCTTATCGGCGGCCGGGACGTGCTGGACACCGAGGACTTCATCGTCAGCAACCTGCTGCTGCCCATCGGCTCCCTCATCTACCTGCTGTTCTGCGTCAGCAAGTGGGGCTGGGGCTTTGACAATTACATAGCCGAGGCCAACCAGGGCAGCGGCCTGAAGATGTCCCCCAGGCTGAAACGCTACTTCCAGTTCGTTTTGCCTCTGCTGATTTTGGTTATTCTGGTTCAGGGGCTCATCTGATTCCCGGACAGACACATAAACGAAGCTCCCGGCCGGCGGCCGGGAGCTTCGTTTGTTCGGGCTTTTCTGCTTCCCTGATATTATTTCTTCTTTGCAAACAGCAGGATGAGGGCGGTCACCGCCGGGAAGAGCACCGCCGCCACCGGCCAGACTATCCAGCTTCTGTTCCAGTCATTTGTAATAAAGCTGTAGGCCAGATATCCCGCCAGCGCCAGCGTCCAATACACCTGGCTTATTTTGGAGATAAGGGGCTGTTTTTTCTTCTCCTCCCGGGTATACTCCCCCTCCTCCAGCAGCCTTTCAAATCCGCCCCAGACCGTGCCGCTGCGCACCAGGAGCCTCACACCAAAGGCCACCGTCACCAGAGTGGCGCACAGCAGCCCCACAGGCAAAAGCTGATTTTCCACCTCCAGGGCGACACTGCTGAACAGAGGTATTGCGGCAAGGATACACAGGCACACGCCGATAATATTATTGCGTATATATCGCTCCCTGTACTGCTCCCGGCGCTCCTTCACCATGCCGCTCACGCCGTATTCCGTCTCAAAAATCTGGCTGTCCAGATACTCAAAGGCGGAGGTCTTGCCGCCGCTGTAGACGAATATGGCCACCGCCGCAGCCACCATCGCCAGCAGGACCGTCAGCCCTATGGCTGCGGCCAGTCCTTCGGAAATGCCGGAGCCCGGCGTTTCGCTGAGCCCGGCCAGCAGCAGCAGGCATATGGGGGAGAGTATGCACAGGAACACTCCGAAGGCTATCCATCCGGCGGTCTTAGCCTTTACGGCCAGGAAGGTGTTGGCTTCCTCCATAGAGACACGCCTGAGCGTCGGTCTCTCCTCTGAGGGCCGCTCCGAGCTTTGGGCCTCTTCCTCTCCCTGCTCATCCAGGAGCAGATAGTCGGTGCTGACGGAAAAGAGCTTTGCCAGCTTTATTATCTTCTCCAGATCCGGGATTGACTGGGCCCCCTCCCATTTGGATATGGACTGGCGGCTGACCCCCATCTGCTCCGCCAGCTCCTCCTGGGACCAGCCGCTTTTCTTTCTCAGTCTTATAAGTTTATCCGCAAATATCATCTTCTGCCTCCTGTCGTCTTTTTCTCCCCGTGGGCAGTATCAGCTTAGCATTTTTCTCCGGTTTCCGCCACCAATCCCCGCCGGTCAATTTGTCAACCGGCAGTTGCGCCCGGCAGGCTGCGGCTTTACACAGCCGAGATGGATGATAAAACTAGGCCCAAATATCATTAAGAAGCTGTACAAGATTTTGTGCAGCTTCTTTTTATTTGTTTTATTATTTTTTCTCATCGCCGGGAGCCATAGGCTCCGCTTCACGGACGGTGAGCCGCTCCCCCTCCACGGTGAATCGCAGGGTAAAGCCCCCGAAGTCCATGGCGTAGAGGCGCTGCGGGTCCTGCTGGTACCGGGGCCTTGGGTCATTGGCCAGCGCCCCCGTAAGGGCCTCCAGCTTGTTTTCCGGCAGCTTTTCCGCCACGCCCGGAGCATAGGCCACTTTCAAGGTATTCCCGGCGTCGGGGGCAAAGCCGCCGGTGGCCTCCTCCTTGCAGTCGGCATAGGGCAGATAGGGCTTGATGTCAAAAATGGGCGTGCCGTCCATAAGGTCGGCCCCTCCCACTTTCAGAGCCAGGCCCATACCCGGCTTCTCCTCCACTCCCAGCAGCTTCACGCAGCTGAGGCCCAGGGAGTTGGGCCGGAAGGGGGAACGGGTGGCAAAAACTCCCATACGCTCATTTCCCCCCAGCCGGGGCGGCCGCACCGTGGGGGACCAGTCCTCCCGGAGATTTTCCGAGAACTGCCAGATGAGCCACAGGTGGCTGAAGCCCTCTATGCCCCGAAGGGCCTCCGGGATACGGTACTCCGGCTCGAAAACCACCAGGCCCTCCAGCTCCGGAACTATCCCCGCCTGGCGGGGTATGCCGAATTTCCCGGAAAAATCGCTGTGCATCCGGGCTATGGGTCTTAGCACATGTTCCATCACATCAGACTCTCCAGCATTTTCAAGGTATTCATGGACATCCAGTTCACCAGCATATGGAAGAAGATGCTGCTCCATATGGTATTGGTGCGCTCGTACACCCGGCACAGCAGGATGGACACGGGGATGTACTGGACTATATATATCCAGTACATGCTGTTCGTCATGGCATAGCCGTAGACATGGTATACGCTGAAGGCCAGCACCGACGCCACATAGGCGGCCCAGCGGTTATACCGCCGCAATGTTTCGAAGATCCCCGCCCGGAACATGCACTCCTCCACTATGGGGGCCAGGAAAATGGCCATGGCCGAGACCTTGCCCCAAGCCATGCTCGCCATTTCCATTACGGCGGAGTTGTTGGGGTTGATCTCCGCCACGCCGGGGACAAGCATCAGCAGGCCCGCCGCCACGGTGTTGCCAATGTACATGAGGGCATAGCCGGTGATTACTTCCAAGGCGCAGTAGCCCGGCCGGTCCAGCAGGGGGTCAAAGTCCCGGCGCAGAAACTTAAACAGCAGAAGCAGCATATAGCCCGTGCCTATGATATAGGAGAGGAGGTTCAGGTCTACTTCATTCAGGCCCAGGGACGGGCCCGCAAGGACCAGAGCCATGGGCAGCAGGGCTATATGCACCGGCAGGTACAGCAGGGCGGCTATGGTCTCCCCCCGGCTGAGCCGGCTGGTAAATTCGGGTAGGTTTTTTCTCATCAGCTTCTTGCCTTTCTTTGCAGCTCGTACAGCAGGTTCATGGCCTCGATGGGGGTAAGGCTATTTAAGTCGGCGCTGAGGAGCATTTTCCGCACCTGGTCGGCCCCCACATCTGCCAGACTTATCTGGTCGGCCGGGGCTCTCTCCCCCTTGGGGACGGCTCCGGCGCCGCTCTTTTCCAGATCCTTCAGATAGCCCTTGGCCTTTGCGATGACGCTCTCCGGCAGTCCCGCCAGCTTTGCCACCTCTATGCCGTAGCTGTCGTCGGCGGCGCCGGGGACAATCTTGCGCAGGAAGACCAGATTGCCCCCCTGCTTCTTGGCGGTGATATTGTAATTGCGCACTCCCTGGAGCTGGCCCTCCAGGGCGGACAGCTCGTGGTAGTGGGTGGCGAACATGGTCTTGGCCCCCAGCTTCCGCTTGTCGGCGCAGTACTCCAGCACCGCCCTGGCTATGGCCATGCCGTCAAAGGTGGAGGTGCCCCGGCCTATCTCGTCCAGAATGAGCAGGGAGGCGGCGCTGGCGTGACCCAGTATCTCCGCCATCTCGCTCATCTCCACCATGAAGGTGGACTGGCCGGAGGCCAGATCGTCGGAGGCCCCGATGCGGGTGAAGACCCGATCCACGATGCCTATGGTGGCGCTCTTTGCCGGGACGAAGGAGCCTATCTGGGCCATGAGCACTATGAGGGCCGTCTGGCGCATATAGGTGGATTTGCCCGCCATGTTGGGGCCGGTGATTATGGCCACCCTGTCCTCGCTGTCGTTGAGATAGCTGTCGTTGGGGACGAAGAGCACCTTCTTCAAGGTCTGCTCCACCACCGGGTGGCGGCCCTGGATTATCTGCAAGGTCCGGGAGGCGTCTACCTCCGGGCAGGTGTAGTTGTTGCGCACAGCCACCTCCGCCAGGGAGCAGAGCACGTCCAGCCGGGCCACGGCCTCCGCCGTGGCTTTTATTCTGTCCACCTTGGCGGCCACGCTGCGGCGCAGCTCGTCAAAGTATTTGAACTCCAGCTCGTTTATCCTGTCCCTGGAGCTGAGGAGGGTATTCTCCAGCTCCTTCAGCTCCTGGGTGAAGTATCGCTCGTTGGACACCAGGGTCTGCTTCCTTATATAGTCCTCCGGCACCTTCTCCACCCCGGCGGATTTGGGTATGTCTATGTAATAGCCGAAGACCTTATTATAGCCCACCTTCAGCTTCTTTATGCCGGTTCGCTGCCGCTCCCGCTCCTCCAGCTCCCGGACCATCTGGGCGCCGTTGTCCCTGATGTTCCTCAGCCGGTCCACCTCTTCCGAATAGCCCTTGCGCAGTATGCCGCCCTCCCGCACGGAGAAGGGCGGGTCGTCGCAGATGGCCCGGTCTATCTCAAAGAGCATATCCTCCAGGATGTCCATATCCCGGATATCCCGCAGCTCCATGGATTTAAAGCCCTCCAGCAGCTGCCGGAGCCGGGGAAGCACGGCGGCGCAGTTTGCCAGGGAGCGGAGATCCCGGCCCCCGGCGGTGCCGTACACCGCCCGGCCCACCAGCCTCTGCATATCGCTTATATCCCGCAGAGCCAGCATCAGCTCCCCCCGGTTCACATTGTCGTTATAAAGCTCCTGCACCGCAGTGAGCCGCCGCTTGATGGCCACCGCCGACAGCAAAGGCCGCTCTATCCAGGCTCTCAGCATCCTGCCGCCCATTGGGGTCTTTGTCTTGTCCAGCACCCAGAGAAGGCTCCCCCGCTTTTCCCCGCTGCGGATAGATTCCGTGAGCTCCAGGTTCTTTCTGGTGGTCCAGTCCAGCTCCATGTAGCGCCCGCCGTAGAACACGTCCAGGCGGTTTATGTGGCTCAGGTCGAACTTCTGGGTCTGGTCTATATAGCTCAGCAGGGCGCCGGCGGCACAGACGGCGGCAGACTGGTCCCCCAGGCCGCAGTCGTCCACGTCCTTGAAGCCGAACTGCTGGCACAGCCGGGCGGCGCAGGGCAGAAAATCAAAGCTCTGCTTGTCCTTCTCCAGCATGGCGTCCAGCTTTTTCAGCAGGAAATCCGTTATCTCCCCGCAGCCGGCGGCTCCGGGAGACAGCACCGCCTCCCTGGGGGCAAAGCGGCCCAGCTCGTTCAGGATATGGGCTGCGGCGTCGTTTTCAAAGGCGGCGCAGCAGAACTCCCCGGTGGACACGTCGCAGAAGGCAACGCCCCCCTTCTGCCCCGTCAGCTCCAGGGCGCAGATATAGTTGCTGCGGCCCTCCTCCAGCATGGAGCTCTCGGTGACGGTGCCGGGGCTTATGATGCGGATAACGTCCCGCTTCACTATGCCCTTGGCCAGGGCAGGGTCCTCCATCTGCTCGCAGATGGCCACCTTATAGCCCTTGGCTATGAGCCGGGCGATATAGGTCTCGCAGCTGTGATAGGGCACGCCGCACATGGGGGTGCGCTCCTCCGGGTCCTCCACGTTCCTGTCCCTGGTGGTGAGAGCCAGGTCCAGCTCCCTGGAGGCTATCTTGGCGTCCTCGTCGAACATCTCGTAGAAGTCCCCCAGGCGGAAAAACAGCAGGCAGTCCTGGTACTGCTCCTTTATCTCGTTGTATTGCTTTTTCATGGGTGTGAGCTCAGCCATGGTCTACCTCTTTCTCTTGTACGGTTGCTCTCTCTATTTTTGGCCCGCCCCTTCCATAAAGAGACTGCGCATCTCCTCATAGGAGTCAAAGCCGTAGATTATATACTCGTCCACCGCCCCCGGCTCATAGCCGGCAGTGGTGAATATCACGTTTTCCTGGGTAAAGGCACGGGTGAAGTTGCAGTAATAGGCCTCGTTGGCGGTGAGGAGGATGAACACCTTCCCCTCCGGGGGCCGGTCATGGGCCTTGCTCTGGAGCCAGGTGACTATGTTGTCCGGGTCCGAAAGCTCCGCCAGGCCGATGTCGTTCCACACCCATATCTCGGCTTCGCCGTTGCTCAGCTCTGTGGCAAGGTTTCCTATCCAGAAGCTGGCATAGCCCTTCTTATAGTCGCTCTGGGCCAGGAACTGGGCGGCCTCCCTGAGGGCCCGTGTCTTGTCCTCCTTGCGCATCTCGTTGTAGTGCAGGGCAGAACACAGCAGGGCAAAGCACATCAGGCCCAGAAGTATCCTGCGCCCGGCCTTGCCGAAGAGCTCCCTGCGGCCAAAGCACATGAACAGCAGGGGCAGGCCGTGGAGCGCCGCCTGGATGCTGTGGTAATTCATGTGCTGCATATCCGTCAGGCAGTATAGCAGACCCAACACCACGATGGCGGACAGATAGTAGCCTGCCGCTATCTGCTGAGCAGGGCTGAAGCTGTCCCTGTGCGCCAGGATGTAGACCCCGCAGTAGAGGCACAGCAGCAGCAACAGTCCGCTGAGAGCGCCGGGCAGCAGCGCCTGGCCGAACACGTTCTCCCCGGAGCGATAGCCCAGTATAGTCAAAAGGCTGTTTATTATCTTTTCCAGGCCCTTCAGAGAAAAGTCGGTAAAATTCAGGGTGGTATAGTCGTGGAAAGTATACTGCTTTACGATGACGGTCTGGTTTATCAGGCAGCCGATAAGGGCGGCGCCGATGGGGATGCCTGCGCCGGCAAGGAGCTTGCCGCTGCCGGCGGGAGCCTTGTTGAGCCACAGGTACAGGAGAGCCGCCAGGGCCAGGGGTATATACAAGGTCAGCAGCATCCTGAAGCCCAGCACTCCCGCCGCCAGAGACAGCAGCGCCGCCAGGACCTGGGCCGGGTACTTCCTGGGGCCCGGCTCCCCTATAAATTGGGCCGCCGCCCCCAGCACCACAAAGCCGGTGGCAATAAACTGGATATAATAAGCAAATTTAAAGGTGATGTCAAAATAACTCCGGGACAGAGGCAGCAGCATCAGGGCGGCAAGAAGGGGAAAGCTCTTCTTCAGCTCCATCTTCCGGCAGAAATAGCGCAGGCTTACAAGCAGCAGAGCTATGAGCAGCAGCGTGCCCCCCAGGCGGACTATCCGCCAGTTGTCGGTGAAAAAGAACATCAGCTCAAAGGCCAGCTGGTCCGACAAAAACTCTATCTCCGTGGAATAATACCAGTTTTTCGACATTATGGCGCCGCCCTGGTCCGCCAGGTGCTTTGCAAACACCAGCTCGCTGGCGGCGTCTGAGTCCAGAGTGTAGACGGTGTACCTGGCCAGGAAGAAGCAGAGGATCAGCAGCGTCCCTGCAAATATGGCCCACTCTATGTATTTCTGTTTCTCCGAGAGTCTTTTCATCTGCCTCATCCCTCATTGCAGAATTGGCTGCGCAGCTCCTCATAGGAGCCGAAGCCGTAGATTATATACTGGTCTATGGCCTGGGGTTCATATTCCGAGGTTTTAAAGACCACATTGTCTTCACTGAAATTTTGGGCAAAGTCGCAGTAATAGTTCTCGTTGGCGGACAGCAGCACAAAGACCCTGCCCTCCCCCGGCGGCTGCAGATGGCTCCTGGCCTGGAGGAAGCCCACCGTCTCGTCCGGGTCCCGGAGCTGGGCAAAATTTTCGTCCCAGACCCACATCTCCAGCGCTCCGTCGCTCAGCTCCGTGAGTACATTGCCGTTCCAGAAGCTGGCGTAGCCCTGGGTATAGCCCTCTTCCACCAGGAAGTCCACGCACTGGCGCTGCTTCCCCGTCTTGTCCTCCTTGCGCATCTCGTTATAGTGCAGAGCTCCGCATAGCAGGGCAAAGCAGCACAGCCCCAAAAGCAGACGGTTCCCCGTCCTGCCGTAACGCTCTGTCTGTCTGAAACAGACGAAGACGGGCGGCAGACCCAGCACCGCAGTCAGCACCAGGTAGCGGGAGGTAAAGGCCATGCCGGTCAGGCAGTAGAGCAGGCACAGGACCGCCAGGGACGTGAGATAGAACGCCGCCGTAAACTGCTGCCCCTCCCTATAGGCCCGCCTGTTTTTCAGAATGGAGAAGGAGGCATAGAGGCTCAGGACAAAGAGCAGCCCGCCCTGGGCGCAGTAGAGCAGCGGCAGGCTGAACACATTCTCCCCCGAGCGGTAGCCGAAGGCGCTGAGCAGCCCTCCCAGGACCTGCTCCAGACCCTCCAGATTAAAGGCCGTAAAGCTGATGCCGGTTACATCCAGCAGCGTATATTTTCGGGACAAATATAGGACGTTCACGGCGCAGCCACAGAGGGCGGCGGCGGAGGCTGCGGCCGAGCCGATGAGGAAGCGACGGTCTCCCGAAGCCTCCCGGTTCAGCCACAGCAAAAGCAGGGCCGACAGCAGCATCGGCGCATACAGAGTCAGCAGCAGCCTCACGCCGTTGAGGCCCACGGCAAAGGACAGCAAAACCCCCAGGGCCAGCAGGAACCGGGCCCGACCTTTGCGTCCTTCCCCTTTGCAGCGGGCGAAGCCCCACACCGCCGCCGGGACGGCAAAACCCATTACCGCATGGGGCAGGTAATAGGTGAATTTATACAGCACGTCAAAATATATCCTGGACAGAGGCAGCAGCATCAGCATGGCCGCCGGGGCAAAGGAGCTCCGGCTGCCCGTCTCCCGGCAGAACCAGTAAAAGGCCAGCATCAGGGCTATGAGCATTATCAGCGTGCCGGTAAAGCGCACCGCCCGCCAGCTTTCAAAGAGGGAAAACAGAGGAGTGAATATCAGCTGACTGTAAAACACCCTCAGTTCTGAGCCGTAGAGCCAGTCCTCCGTCAGCAGACGGCCCTGGCCGGACAGGAGCTTCGCCAGCACCAGCTCGCTGGAGGCGTCGGAGTCCAGAGTGTACACGGTGTATCTGGCCAGGAAAAAGCACAATATCAAAAACACTCCCAGAGCAAGGACATATTCTGTCTGCCCCTGTCTGTTTCCAAGCTTCTTCATCTGCCCACTTTCCTTTTTAAACGATTTCTCCATACAGGGCCCAGGTGTTGCTGGAGACTATCTTCACCTGTATAAACTGCCCTATCAGGCTCTTGTCCCCCTTGAGATGTACCAGACGGCCGCCGTTGGTGCGGCAGGAGAGATTGTATTCCTCCCGGCCCGTCTCCCCGTCCACCAGGACTTTCACCGTCTTGCCCTCGTACTCCTTATGCTTCTCCCCGGAGATGCGGTTGGCCGTCTCCGTGAGGCGGTCGAAGTGCCGCTGCTTTTCCTCCCTCGTATAGGGGTCGGGCATCTGGGCGGCGGGGGTGCCCACCCGCTTGGAGTAGATGAAGGTGAACATGGCGTCATAGCGCAGCTTCTCCACCAGCTTTATGGTGTCCTCAAAATCCTCCTCCGTCTCACCGGGGAAGCCCACGATTATGTCCGTGGTCAGCACCAGGTCCGGCATATAGCTCCGGGCCAGCTCCACCTGGGAGATATACTTTGCGCTGTCGTAGTTGCGGTTCATCAGCTTCAGGATCCGGTCGCTGCCGGACTGCACCGGCAGGTGGAGCTGATGGGCGCACTTTTCGCACTCCGCCATGGTTTTGAAAAGCTTCTCCGTGGCGTCCTTGGGATGGCTGGTCATAAAGCGTATCAGAAAATCCCCCGGAATGTCGTTTATCCTGCGGATAAGGTCGGAGAAATCCACCTCCAATCCCAGGTCCTTGCCGTAGGAATTCACGTTCTGGCCCAGGAGGGTGATGTCCTTATAGCCGGCGGCCACCAGCTCCCCGGCCTCCGCCACCACGTCCTCCGGGCGGCGGGACCGCTCCCGGCCCCGGACATAGGGCACCACGCAGTAGGAGCAGAAATTGTTGCAGCCGTACATTATGGACAGCCAGGCCTTCACGCTGCCGTCCCGCTGCCGGGGCAGGCCCTCGGCCATGACTCCGTCGCTCTTATCGGCGGCAAAGACACGCTTGTGCTTTTCCATTACCTGCTTCAAAAGCTCGGGAAAACGCCACAGCTCGTGGGGCCCGAAGACCAGGTCCACCACCGGGTAGGACTTCTTTATCTTCTCGGCCATGTGCTGCTGCTGCACCATGCAGCCGCAGACAGCCACTATCTGCTCCGGCTTGTTCTTTTTCGTATGGTTCAGGGCGCCCACGTTCCCCAGCACCCTCATCTCCGCATGCTCACGCACGGCGCAGGTATTCACCACTATCACGTCCGCCTCAAACTCGTCCTGGGTGAAGCCGTAGCCCATAAGGGCCAGATAGCCTCTCAGCTCCTCGCTGTCCGCCTCGTTCTGCTGGCAGCCGTAGGTATCCACCAGAGCCAGGGGCTTGGCTCCCCCGGCGGTCACTTTTTGAGAAATCTGGGCGCAGATATCCCTCTGGACCCGTATCTGCGCCGCATCTATCAGCTTCTTTTCGTATGCCATAATCTTCTCCGCAAATCTCTTGTTGCCCCTCTCCTGAGGGGCGCAGTATTTCTACTAATATTAACATAAAAGCAGTGGAATTTTCAATATGAATAATGTATAATGTGTTTTCCCATCAGAGTTTACAGGAGGGCTGCACATGCCTGTTATAAATATACTCTCCCCCCAGCTGGCGGACATGATAGCCGCAGGCGAGGTGGTGGAGCGTCCGGCCTCCGTTATAAAGGAGCTGGTGGAAAACTCCATAGACGCCGGGGCAAAAAACGTCGCCGTGGAGATACGGGACGGGGGAGCCACCTTTATAAGGGTCAGCGACGACGGCTGCGGCATGGCCCCGGAGGACGCCGGGATGGCCTTCCTGCGCCACGCCACCTCCAAGCTCCATGACCAGCGGGGCCTGGAGGCCATCAGCACCATGGGCTTTCGTGGCGAGGCCCTGGCCGCCATTTCCGCCGTGTCGGAGATAGAGCTGACAACCCGCCGCCGGGGCGATGCAGAGGGCACCAGGGTAGTCCTCAGCGCCGGGGATATACAGGAGATGGGCCCCTGGGGCTGCCCGGAGGGCTGCACCATGGCGGTCTCCCGCCTCTTTTTCAACACTCCCGCCCGGCTGAAATTCCTGAAATCCGACCGCAGCGAGGCCTCCGCCTGCATCCAGGCCGCTCTCCGCTGCGCCCTGGGCCATCCGGAGCTGTCCCTGCGCTTCATCCGGGACGGCAGGGAGGAGTTCTTCTCCCCCGGCGACGGGCGGATGGATTCCTGCCTCTATTCCCTGCTGGGCAGAGATGTGGCAAAGGACATGCTCAAATGTGAAAGCAGCGGCGAGGGCATTTGGGTGAAGGGCTTCGTCTCCTCCCCCGCCGCCGGCAGAGGCAACCGCTCCGCCCAATATTTCTACTGCAACGGCCGCTATATCAAGTCCGCTCTCCTCCAGTCGGCGGTGGAGCAAGCCTACAAAAACAGCCTGCTCAGCGGACGCTATCCCGCCTGCGTGCTGTATCTGGGGCTGAGCTACGGCAGCGTGGACGTGAACGTCCACCCCGCCAAGACGGAGGTGAAGTTCTCCAACCAGCGCCAGGTCTTCGACCTGGTCTACCACGCCGTGCTCTCCGCCCTGAGCGGGGAGGACCGGACCGCAACGCCGGAGCTGTCCCCGGCAGTGCGGCAGACGGTCCAGCCCAAGGGGGATTTCTACAAAAGCATGAGCGCCAAGGATTTCAGAGAGAGAGGCTGCGGCGCAAAGGCCGGAGCGTCCCGGCCCAGGACACGGGCCGTCCCCCTCCCCGCGGGGGACGGGCGGCCCGCCTCCGGCCTTGCCGGGAGCTCCGCCGGGATGGAGGACAGCTTCCCCCTGCGCTCCTACGAGCAGCCTTATCAGACCCGCCTGGACCTGAGCCCTTCGACAAAATCCGTCGCAATGTCCGGAGATTCCCCCTGCGAAAAGGGGAAAAAGCCTGATATTGCTGACTTTTCCCAGGCTTCCCAGGCCCAGGATGTGGAAAACTCTGTTCAAAATGTTGAAAGCGAAGCGGCGCCCCACCACAAGATACTGGGCGAGGCCATGCACACCTACATCATTGTGGAGCTGGAGGACAGCCTGATACTCATAGACAAGCACGCCGCCCACGAGCGGATGATATTCGACCGTCTGAAGGCCCAGGAGCGGGAGATAATGGCCCAGACCCTGCTCTGTCCCGTCACCTTCCACGCCGGCCCTGAGGAGGACGAGCTGCTGGAAAAAAACGGGGAGCTGCTGTGTTCTCTTGGTTTTGAACTGGAGCCCTATGGGGAGAATGAATATATAATCCGCTCCGTGCCGGCGGACATGCTGCCGGAGGACGCCGGCGCCGCCCTGGAGGAGATATTGGAAAAGCTCCGCCGGAGCAAGGCTCCGGACCCGGCCTCCGCCCGGGACGGTATCCTCCACACCGTGGCCTGCAAGGCCGCCATAAAGGCGGGCTGGGATACGGACGAGAAGGAGCTGGAAAAGCTGGCGGAGGCGGTGCTCTCGGGGAAAGTGAAGTACTGTCCCCACGGCAGGCCCGTGTCCGTGAGCCTGAGCCGCCGGGAGCTGGACAAGCTCTTCAAGCGCATAGTGTGAGGCGGCCATGGCAGAGAAAGTGATAGTCGTGGCCGGGCCCACCGCCTCGGGCAAGACCGCTCTGGGCATAGAGCTGGCCCTACGGTATAAGGGGGAGATAGTCTCCGCCGACTCCATGCAGGTATACAAAGGCATGGACATCGGCACCGCCAAGGCCACGGCGGAGGAGAGAGCCCAGGTCCCCCACCACATGCTGGACGTTGCGGAGCCCTGGGAAGACTACTCGGTGGCCATGTATGTAAGCCAGGCGGAAAAGAGCTGCCGGGATATCATCCGCCGGGGAAAGCTCCCCGTCATCGTGGGGGGCACCGGGCTGTATATAGACTCCCTTGTCTCCGGCCGGGACTTTGCCGCTGCGGACTTCGACCTGGGGCTCCGGGAGCGGCTGGGCCGGGAGTACGATGAGCTGGGGGGGGAGGAGCTCCTCCGCCGGCTGGCCTCCATAGACCCGGAGAGGGCCGCAAAGCTCCACCCCTCGGACAAGCGGCGGATAGTCCGGGCCCTGGAGATATATGAGCTCACCGGCATGACCATAACGGAGCACGATGAATACACCCGCTCCCTGCCCCCCCGCTTTGAGGCCGCCTCGGTGCATCTGGGCTTCAAGGACCGCTCCCGGCTCTATGAGCGCATAGACCGGCGGGTGGACATTATGGTGGAGCAGGGCCTCTTCAAAGAGGTGGAGGGTCTGCTGGAGCAGGGCCTGTCCCCCGGCTGCACCGCCATGCAGGCCATAGGCTACAAGGAGGCCGCCCAGGCCCTGCTGGGCCAAATCGGCCGCCGGGAGGCTCTGGAGCTTATAAAGCTGCGCAGCCGCCGCTACGCCAAGCGTCAGCTCACCTGGTTCAGACGAGATCCGGCGGCCCTGCATATAGACTGGGAAGAGGAGCCGGATTTTGAATACGCCCTGGCCTTTTCGACAAAGTTTTTCCTCGACTGCGGTATATCATGATGTAGTCCAAGAGACACAAATACATCATGACAGGGCGGCGGGGATATTGGCCGCTCTGAGAAAAAGGAGTTGGCTGAAATGCAGAAAACGCAAAATCTCCAGGATAATTTCCTAAACCAGCTGAGGAAGGAACGCTCTACCGTCACCATGTTTCTGATGAACGGTTTTCAGCTCCACGGTATAGTCAAGGGTTTTGACGGCTTCACCGTGGTGCTGGACAGCGACGGTAAGCAGCAGCTCATCTATAAGCACGCCATATCCACAGTGGTCCCCCCCAAACCCCTGGATTTTGAGCGGGATACATAAGCTGTGGACAGCTCCCGCTATTTCTCTTTCACGGCGGCCATAGTGTTTCTGGCTGTCTGCGCTTATGCAGGCGCCGCCGTGTATTCCAGGGTGGAACAGCCGGAGATAGAGACTGTCAGGGTCCTGCACATACAGGAGAGCGCCCGGCTTCAGGGCATAGTCCTGCGCCGGGAGCAGGGCCTCAGCTTCACCTGGGGCAGCACTCTCCTGGCGGAGGATTCCCGGCGGCTTGCCGCCGGGGAGCCCCTGGCGGTGGACCTGTGGGGAGAGGAGCTCTGGAGCCCCTGCTCCGCAGTGTTCTTTGACGACAGCGACGGTTTTGAATATCTCAGCCCCCAGGATATAGAGCCGGATGACCCCTCCGCTCTGGAGGAGCTTCTGGACAGAGAGCCGGGAGAGGTCTCCGACGGCCGCCTGGTCACGGACACGGCCTGGTATTACTGGGCCTTCACCTCTTCCAAAGCTGAACTTCCCTCCTCCGGCCGGTGCTCGGTGCAGTTCGACGGCCTGGAGGAGAGCGTCCCGGCCCAGGTCCTCTCCCTGTCGGAAAGCCGGGGAGGCAAAAGGGCCGTTCTGCTGCGCCTTACCCAGGGCGGCAGAGAATATCTCAGTCTCAGGAAAACCGGAGCGGAGCTCCTGTTTTCTCAGCGCAGCGGCCTTTACCTCCCCGAGGAGGCCATTATGCAGGAGGCCGACGGCAGTAAATTTGTCTACGTTCTCTCCGCCGGTATTGCAGAGAAACAGCCGGTGGATATAATATATACGGGCAGCGGGTTCTCTCTGGCTGCCGCAGGTCTCGCTTCCGATTCCCTTCGGGAGGGAGACCGGGTCATTGTGGGAAAAGATATATACGAAGGAAAGGTTCTGACGTAGTTGAGCATAGCTGAAAATCTCAGGCTGGTACAGGAAAAAATAGACGCTGCGGCCCGGCTCTCCGGGCGCAGGGGGGAGGATATACTCCTGGTGGGCGCCACCAAGACGAACGACGCCGGGCGCATACAGGAGGCCATAGCCGCAGGGCTCCGCTTCTGCGGGGAGAACCGGGTCCAGGAGCTGCTGGAGAAGCTGCCCCGGGGGGCCTATGAAGGGGCCCAGCTCCACTTTATCGGCCACCTGCAAAAAAACAAGGCCAAGCAGATCGTGGGCAAGGTCTCCCTTATCCAGAGCGTGGACAGCCTGGAACTTATCTCCCTCATAGACCGTCTTGCCCTTGAAAGAGGCATTGTCCAGGACATTCTCCTGGAGGTGAACGTGGCGGGAGAGGCCGCCAAATCCGGCTTCCGGCCGGAGGAAGTGGCCGCCGCAATAGCCGCTGCGGCTCAATACAAGGGGATTTTTATCCGGGGTCTCATGGCCGTGCCCCCGATTTGCAGCGACGGCAAAGAAAATATCCCATATTTTCTTCTTATGAAGCAGCTTTTTATTGACAATGGGGCGAAAAAATACGATAATACATCTATGGGCCTTTTGTCCATGGGCATGAGCGGCGACTATGAGACCGCCATCGCCTGCGGAGCCAACATGGTCCGCATCGGCTCCGCCATCTTTGGACAGCGTATCTACCCTGCCCGTCAAAACTAGCACTTTCACTGGAGGAACGCCATGGGTTTCATGGATGAATTGAAAAAGCTTACCCAGCCCTACGAGGATGACGACGACTTCTTTGAAGGGGCGGATGTGAGCTTCAAGCCTCAGCCCAAGGCCGAGGCCCAGCCCAAGACCAGCTCCGCTCAGATGGTCTTTGAAAACTCCTTTGCCGACGATACCCCCGCCCCGGAAAACCAGGGCCAGAAAAGCGGCGAGGCCGCCGGTTCCGGAGGTATCTTTTCCAACCTGGGCCTGAGGAAAAACTCCAAGCCCAAGACCCCCGGCCGGGAGAGGATGGTAAATTTCGGCGGAAAAGACACTCAGGTCATCCTCTTCAGCCCCAAGAGCTTCGACGAGGCCGGCGAACTGGTGAACTACATGCACCGCAAGCTCACCGTGGTGATGACCCTGGAGGGCGTCCCTACGGACATGGCCCGGCGGCTGCTGGATTTCCTGTCGGGCATAGCCTTTGCCCTCCAGGGCAAAATAACGCCGGTGTCCGCCAAAACCTACTTTATAACCCCTCAGAATGTGGACATCCTGGGCACCCAGGATCAGCAGCCCGAAAGCGCCGGGCACTACTTCTAAGATATAACAACGAAAGGTGGATAAGCACATGATCACTGCACAGGATATTCGTGAAAAGACTTTTGAAAAGGCCCGTATAGGCGGCTATGACATGGCCTCCGTGGACGATTTCCTGGAGGAGCTGGCCGACGATATCACCGCCTCCCAGAAGGAGAATGCCGTCCTCAAGAGCAAGATGAAGGCCCTGGTGGACAAGATAGAGGAGTACAGGGCCAACGAGGAGGCCCTGAATATGGCCGTTCTCTCCGCCCAGAAGCTGGCCGTCCAGATAGAGAGCGAGGCCCGCACCAGGGCCGCCAATATGCTCTCCGACGCCGAAAAGCAGGTGAAGGCCACCGTGGGCTCCATCGAGGAGCGGGCCAAGGCCGAGGAGAAGCGCCTGGAGGAGGCTAAGGCCGCCACCGCCAAGTTCCTGGAGACCGTGCGCAATATGTGCTCCACCCAGATCACCAATATCGAGGCCATCGCCTCCGGCACGGCCCCCAAGCAGGCCCCTCAGCAGCAGGCGGAAGCCGGCAAGGTTGACGAGGCCGTGCGGAGCATTGAGAATTCCGCCTCCCGAATACAGGCCGACCCCTCCATTCAGATAGACATTTCCCCCGCAAGAGAGGCGCCTGACACCCAGGGCCGTGCCCGCAAGTTTGAGAGCACTCAGCCCTTTTCCCTCTGATAAGAGCTAATCTTCGGGGCGGGCGCCGCGGCGCGCGCCCCCTTATATTTGAATGGGCTTCGGCCCGCCATAACATACAGATAAACAGGAGAAAAGAAACATGCCACAGGATTACAACGCAAGTTTGAATCTGCCCAAGACCGATTTTCCCATGCGCGCCGGTTTGCCCGCCCGTGAGCCTGAAATGCTCAAACGCTGGGAGGAGATGGACGTCTACAACGAGATGCTGAAAAAGAACGAGGGCAAGCCCCGCTTCAACCTCCATGACGGCCCTCCCTTCTCCAACGGCAGGATACACATGGGCCACGCCCTGAACAAGTCCATCAAGGACTTCATCACCCGCTCCTACGCCATGCGGGGCTACTACACCCCCTATATCCCCGGCTGGGACAACCACGGCATGCCCATAGAGTCCGCCATCATAAAAGAGCAGAAGCTCAACCACAAAGCCATGAGCGTGGCGGATTTCCGCTCCGCCTGCCAGGCTTATGCGGAAAAATACATCGGTATCCAGATGGAGGGCTTCAAGCGTCTGGGCGTTATCGGCGACTGGGAGCACCCCTACCGCACCATGAGCAAGGGCTTTGAGGCCGACGAGGTGCGTATCTTCGGCATGATGTATAAAAACGGCCACATCTACAAGGGCCTCAAGCCCGTGTACTGGTGCGCCAAGGACGAGACCGCCCTGGCCGAGGCCGAGATCGAATATCAGGACGACCCCTGCACCACCGTCTACGTGAAGTTCCCCATGAAGGACGACCAGGGCAAGCTGAGCCACCTGGATCTGAGCAAGCTCTACTTCCTCATCTGGACCACCACCATCTGGACCCTGCCCGGCAACCTGGCCATCGCCCTGCACCCCGACGAGCTCTACGCCGTGGTGAAGGCCCCCAACGGGGAGATGTACATCATGGCCCAGGCCCTCACGGAGAAGGTCATGAACATCGGCGGCTTTGAAAGTTATGAGATAGTGGAGAGCCACCCCGGCTCCTTCTATGAGAACATGCTGGCCCAGCACCCCTTCCTGGACAAGACCTCCCGCCTGCTCCTGGCAGACTATGTAACCATGGACTCCGGTACCGGCTGCGTCCACACCGCCCCCGGCTTCGGCGCCGACGACTATCTCACCTGCCTGCGCTACGGCATGGAGATGGTGGTGCCCGTGGATGACCAGGGCCGCCACACCGACTACGCCGGCAAGTACGCCGGCATGACTACCGAGGAGTCCAACCCCGTCATACTCAATGATATGAAAGAGAGCGGCATGCTCTTCGCCTCCGAGGATATCATCCACAGCTACCCCCACTGCTGGCGCTGCAAGAGCCCCATTATCTTCAGAGCCACTCCCCAGTGGTTCTGCTCCGTGGACTCCTTTAAGGAGGAGGCCATCCGTGCCTGTGAGAACGTGCGCTGGCTCCCCGCCTGGGGCAAGGACAGAATGGCCGCCATGATCCGGGAGCGTTCCGACTGGTGCATCTCCCGTCAGCGCCGCTGGGGCCTGCCCATCCCCGTGTTCTACTGCCAGGACTGCGGCAAGCCCGTGTGCACCGACGAGAGCATCGAATCCGTAGCCTCCATCTTCGAGGAAAAAGGCAGCAACGCCTGGTTTGAAATGGATGCGGCGGAGCTTCTGCCCCAGGGCTTCAAGTGCCCCCACTGCGGCGGCGCCCACTTCTTCAAGGAGACCGACACCCTGGACGGCTGGTTCGACTCCGGCTCCACCCACTACGCCGCCATGCTCCGGGACCAGGGCTTCTGGCCTGCGGACATGTACATGGAAGGCGGCGACCAGTACCGGGGCTGGTTCCAGTCCTCCCTGCTGGTGGCTGTCGGCGCTCTGGGCAAGGGCGCTCCCTACAAGGAGTGCCTTACCCACGGCTGGACCGTGGACGGCGAAGGCCGGGCCATGCACAAGTCCCTGGGCAACGGCGTTGACCCGGCGGATATGATAAAGGAATTCGGCGCCGACATGGTCCGCCTCTGGGCCGGCTCCGCCGACTATCATGTGGACGTGCGCTGCTCCAGGGAGATCTTCAAGCAGCTGAGCCAGAACTACCTGAAGTTCCGCAATACCGCCCGCTATTGCCTGGGCAACCTCAACGGCTTTGACGCCGACGATTTAGTCTCTCCCCAAGACATGCTGCCCCTGGACCGCTGGGCCGTCACCAAGCTCAATGAGCTTATAGAAAAGGTGGAGGATGCCTACGAGAACTATGAGTTCCATGTGGTCTCCCACGCCATCAACGACTTCTGCGTGGTGGAGCTGAGCAGCTTTTACCTGGATATCATCAAGGATCGCCTCTACTGCGAGGAGCCCAATGGCCTCAAGCGCCGCAGCGCCCAGACTGCGCTGTACCTCATTTTGGACAGCATGACAAAAATGTTTGCCCCCATCCTGGCCTTCACTTGCGACGAGATATGGCAGGCCATGCCCCACCGGAAAGAGGACGATGCCCGCAACGTGGTCTTTAACACCATGAACAAGCCCTTTGCCGACTACGCCCTCTCCGCCGACGAGCTCCGGAAATGGGACACCCTCATCTCCCTCAGAGACGACGTGAACGGCGTGCTGGAGGCCGCCCGGAGCGCCAAGCGCATCGGCAAGCCCCTGGAGGCCGCCGTCACCCTCAGCGTAAAGGACGAGGCCGCCAGGGAGGCCCTGGACGCCGTCTCCGATATGAATCTCTCGGAGCTCTTCATCGTCTCCGCCTGCCTCATCCAGGAGGACGCCCCGGAGGACGCCGAGGCTGTCACCGGCGATGGCGGCAAGAACCCCGGCCTGCACATCTCCGTGAAAGAGGCCCCCGGCGTCAAATGCCCCCGCTGCTGGATGCACTCCACCCAGGCCCAGCCGGAGACCGGGCTCTGCCCCCGCTGCGCTCAGGTCCTCTCCAGGCTCTGAGCCCGGAGAAGCCCTCCGCCAATGCGCCGCCTCTCCTTGGCGGCAGGAAAATACCGGCGTTTTCCGCCGGCAGATAGATAGGAGAAACTTATGCTTTATTCGATAGTTGCTTTGCTGGTCGTCATTTTTGACCAGGCGGTGAAGTTCTGGGTCACCAACACCCTTATGGGCTACGATGTGGTTACCTTCATCCCCGGCGTTATCAGCCTTGTCAACGTGCCAAACTACGGCGCCGCTTTCGGGATACTCAGCGGCGGCAACGCCCGCATAGGCTTTATCGTGGTCACGGTGGTGTTCTGTCTGGCAGTTATAATTGCCCTGGCCACTAACTTTATTAACGGCCGGGTGGCCCGCTGGAGCCTTGTGATGGTGGCCGCCGGCGGCTTTGCCAACTGCATAGACCGGGTCATGTACGGTTATGTGGTGGACATGTTCAAGGTGGAGCTTTTCAACTTCGCCATCTTCAACGTGGCCGACATTTTCATTACCGTCTTTGCCATCCTCTTTGCCGTGGCCATCCTCTTTGAAAAGGACTCTACCGCCGAGGAGGAGGACGAATACGAGGAGGACGAGGACGAGCTCGACGAGGAGGAGGATGAGCCTCGCCGCAAGGGCGGCCTGCTCTCCCGTTTCCGCCGGAACGACGATGAGGACGGAGAAGAGAAACCCCGCCGGGGCAGGAAAGCCAAATATGAGGACGAGTATGAGGAATATAAGGCCAAGCAGCGGCCCAGCCGCCCGGCGGCTCCCGCAGCGGCAGCCAGGGCCGGCGGCTCTGTGAGGGCCGGGGACAGGAGCCAGAGCGCTCCCGCCAGGAACCCCGCTCCCGCCCGCAATGCCGACCCCTTTGCCGAGTGGGAAAAGGCTAACGCCAGAGTGGACGCCCAGCGCAGCGGCAGCTATGCAGCCAGGGCCATGGGGGCCCAGCAGAGCCCCGTGCAGCAGCCCAGGCCCACCGCACCCCAGCAGCAGGCGGTCTATCGGCCCCCGGTGCAGCGGTCCGCCCAGCAGAGCTCTGTACAGCGCAGCGCCCAGCAGAGTCCCGTACAGCGCAGCGCCCAGCCGGCAGCCCCTTATACTCAGCCTGTCCCAAGTCCCGCTGCGGCTCCCCAGCCCGCACCCCAGCAGTCCCCAAGACCCCAGGCCAAGCCTGAGAGCCCGGCAGACAGCGAATTCAATCTGGACGATATTCTCAACGAGTTTAAGTGAGCCCATCTGTGGACGAGCAGTTAATATGTATCGAAGCAGAGGAGAGCGGCGCGCGCATCGACGCTCTCCTCTCCCGCAAATTGGAGGGCTTCAGCCGCAGCCAGCTTCAAAAGCTGCTGGAGCAGGGTGGGGTAAGCTTCAAAGGAAAAGCCCTGAAAAAGAACTACCGCTGCACCGCCGGGGAGAGCTACCACATTCTTCTCCCCTCCATGGAGGAGCTGCCTCTGGAGCCCCAGGACATCCCCCTGGACATAGTCTATGAGGATGAGGATCTCATCGTAGTCAACAAGCAGCGGGGCCTGGTGGTACACCCGGCCCCAGGTCATCCCGACGGTACCCTG
>CALXGF010000013.1 GCA_944387735.1 uncultured Oscillospiraceae bacterium | reverse complement strand
GAAAACATATATTTATACATTATAAAGATACCACAGAGTATGGCTGCCTGTCAAACCAGATATTACCACAAGCTCAGGGCTTTTCTGCCCCGGCCTCCGGCTGCCCACCGACCTGGGGGCCGGGCTCCGCCCCGGACTCCGTGGCCGGGGAGAGCCGTTCCTCCAGCTTTTTCACCCGGTCCCGGAGCCGTTCCAGCTCCTCCCACTGGCGGTAAAAAATGTAGGTAATAATAGCCGGGACAAAAGAGAAAACCAGAGTGGCGCCGTAGATGTGCCGTCCTGAGAGGAGGAAGTCCCCCAGGAAAAACAGGCCCAGGAACATTATCACTATCCACATTGCCAGGGTTTTGAGAAAATCCTTCATGTCGGCTCCTTTCAGTATTCGTAGATGCCGCCGCCGATGAACTCCCGGATGAGGGCGTCGGGGGCCACCAGGCTCTCGTCTATGTCCCCGAAGAGCTGCAAAGCGGGCAGCACTGCCCTCAGCTCCTCAAAACGCTCTATGCCCTCGGGCACGGACTTGAACAGCTCCGTTGCCGTGCGGTTGAAAACTGCGGGCTCATAGGGGGCGGCAGTGTCGAACTGGAAGTTCGCCTTGTCCTTGAAGGGGGAGATGTACAGCTTTTCCCCCCGGCGGACATTGGCCCACATGCTCATGGTCTCCGCCGCAGCGGAGCCACGGAAGTTGTAGTCCCGCACCAGGCGGCGTACCAGACGGAACCAGGTGCGCTTGAATACTATTCGCCCCTGGAATTCCACATCGCTGCGGGCGGAGATATACAGCTTGAAAGCCTCCGGGTGCACCTCGGTTATGCTGCTGTTCAGGGCATGGATGCCCTCAAAGATGACCACCTCGTCATCCTTCAGCTTTATGGACTTGGAGGGCTCCTGGACTCTCATCCGCCGGGAGAATTCATACTTGGGGATGAACACCCGCTCCCCACGGCTGAGCATCTCAAAATGCCGGTTCAACAGCTCCATGTCCATGCACAGGGGGGACTCCAGATCCAGCTGGCCCTCCGGAGTGCGGGGCGTATTTTCGTCTATGGTCTTGAAATAGTCGTCCATGGCCACATAGTGGGTGCCTATGCCCCGGCGGTTCAGCTCCTCGGCTATCTTCATGGAGGTAGTGGTCTTGCCGGAGCCGGAGGGGCCGGAGAGCAGCACGATGGGGCTGTTCTTTCGGTTGGCGGTTATCATGTCCGCCGCCTGCTCCACCTTACGGCGGTAAGCCGCATCGCTCTCGGCCATGAAGGCCGCCGGGTCCGATACGGTCCTGAAATTGATGTCTTCCAACTGGTATTTCATAGTCAGTCCTCCAGAGGCAGAAATTCTCTGTAAAATTCCCCTATTTTTATTTTATCGCCGCAGGTCTTGTCTATATTCCCTATATATTCCAGGGGGTACTTGGGGGCCATGAGCCGGATGTTCCGCCCCTGGTCCGGGCGGATCAGCTTGGTGGAGCCCCCGCCCCCCAGAGCTATGATGCTGCACAGCTCCTCCATTATACATATGTTGTAGAGATTCACATAGCCGGGCCTGGTCCAGCCCAGGTTCTCGAAGCCCCCGGACATGAACTTCTGCCGGTACAGGTAGTAGGGCCCGTAGCCCTGCTCCCTCAGCCGCTGCCCGGCGTAGTCCAGCATGGCGGAGACCTCCTCCGCCGAGGGTATGGGGCTGCCCTCCAGGGTGATGCGGGAGCCTTTTTTCAGCGAAAGGGTATGGACGGTGACGTTCTCCGGCCCCAGCTCCAGAACCTTCTCAAGACTGCTTTGGAAACCGGCCGCGCTGTCCCCCGGCAGTCCCGCTATCATGTCCATGTTCACGGCAAAGCCCCCCACCTTCCGCACCAGCTCCAGGGCCTTTACTATGTCCGCCGCCGTGTGCCTGCGGCCTATTAGCTCCAGCACGGAGTCCTCCATGGTCTGGGGGTTGACGCTGAGCCTGTCCACTCCGTGACGGCCCAGGACCCGCAGCCTCTCCTCGGTGATGGTGTCGGGCCTGCCCGCCTCCACCGTGTACTCCCGGAGCTTTGACAGATCGAGTTCCTCCTCCAGCCAGCTGCACAGTTCATCCAGCTGCCCGGCGCTGAGAGTGGTGGGGGTGCCGCCTCCCATGTATATGGACACTACCCTGAGCCCCAGCTCTTTCAGCTGCTCCGCCGTGGCTTTAAGCTCTTTATGCAATGCGGCGTGGAAGGGGGCTATCAGCTTCATGCTCTTTTCCACCGACTGGCTCACAAAGCTGCAATAGGCGCAGCGGGTGGGACAAAAGGGTATGCCCACATAGAGGCACACGTCAAGGCTGCCCAGGGAGGCGGCGGCCTTGAGAGTCTCCCGCCCGGTGTCCAGGCACAGGGCCGCCCGCTCCGGGCTCACGTCATATTCCCGGATGAACTGCCGGAGAGCCTGCTCTTCGTCCATGCCGGAGGAGAGCTTGGCTTCCAGAAGCTTGCCGGGACGCACCCCGGTGAGGGCGCCCCAGGCGGGCTTTTTCACTCCGCTTTTAAGGGCGGCACGATACATGGCGTTCTTGATGAGCCGCTGGCGTATCCGGTCCGCCTCCAGCGACCCCAGCCCCGGCAATACTGCCGCCGCCGCACGGCTGCGGAACAGCCGCCCCTCCCGGTACAGGGAACACACTGCCGTTGTATATTTTTCCCCGGCACTGAGGCTCAGCTCCATCCTGTCCCCCTCCGGCTTGACTCTTTCGTTTCCGGCCTGTACCTGGAGATATTCCGGCCTCTCCTGGGGAAACATGGTCAGCAGCATCTGCTCGGCGGCATATTTATAATCGTGTCCTTTGAAATAAAGTTTCATATCGGCCTCTGGAAAATCAAGTAGACATAATTATACCATCAAAACCTCTGCGGCACAACAAGCCGAAAAAGATTTTAATGGTCAATGATAGCAGATTCCAGGAAAAATTCTTTAATAAACTGAAAATAATATTGGAAATTTCTCCAGATTTGTTGTAATATATAGGCAAGAGTATTAACATAGGGGAAATTTTAGTATGTATGAGATAGGAGAAAAGATCATATACGGGGAAAACGGGGTGTGCACCGTGGAAAAGATCGCCCCACTGGAATCGGGGGACGGAAAGCTCTACTATTATCTCACTCCCCTCATAGGCAGCGGCACCTATTTCACCCCGGTGGATACCAAAGCTTTTATGCGCCCGGTGATGAGCCGGGAGGCGGCGGAAGCCTTTATAGACTCTATCCCACATATCGAGCCCGCCGTCTGCACCGACAACCGCTTCAACCATGTGGACGCCTTTTATAAGGAGCTGTTCAAGCAGCACAGCTGTGAGGCCCTGGTGAGCATAGTCAAGGGCCTTCACAGCCGCATGTCCCAGCGCAAGACCAAGAGCAGCCGGGCCGAGGCCATAATGAAGCGGGCCAGGGACATGCTCCATGGAGAGCTTGCTACCGCACTGGATATGGAAGTGGGGGAAGTGGAGGACTACATATCCAGCCGTATAGGCAAAGGAAACTGAAAACGAAAAACAAAAAAGGAACCCCTGGGCCATGGACGGGAAAAACCGTACCGGTCCCAGGGGTATTTTCCGTTATAGGTCCTTTCTGAAGCCCCGGAGGAACTGACGGGTGCGTTCCTCTATAGGTGCGCCCAGCACCTGCTCCGGCGGACCCTGCTCCACTATAACGCCGCCGTCAATAAACAGAACCTGGTCGGATACCGCCTGGGCAAAGCCCATCTCATGGGTGACCACCACCATGGTCATGTTCTCCTGAGCCAGCTGGCGGATGACGTTCAGCACTTCCCCGGTGAGCTCCGGGTCCAAGGCGGAGGTGGGCTCGTCAAAAAACAGCACGTCCGGGGTGAGAGCCAGGGCACGGGCTATGGCTACCCGCTGCTGCTGGCCGCCGGAGAGCTGGTGGGGGTAATAGTCCAGCTTGTCACCCAGACCCACGCGGCGCAGCAAATCCACGCTCTTTTCCTCTATAGCCTGGAGCTGCTCTTTCCGGGCCTGCCGGTAATCCTCCCTGCCTTTGGCCTGGAGGCGGGGAGCCAGGGACACATTCTGCAAAGCGGTGTACTGGGGGAAGAGATTGAAGCTCTGGAAAACCAGGCCGAAATGAAGCCGGTTCTGCCGTATCTGGGCGGCCTTGAGCTCCTTGCCGGCGCTGCCGTCAAAGAGGATATGGCTGCCCTGGCTATCGTTTATCACTATTTTGCCCTCGCTGGGCATCTCCAGAAAGTTGAGGCAGCGGAGCAGCGTGGTCTTGCCGCCGCCGGAGGGGCCGATTACGGAGAGAGTCTGGCCCTTCTCCAGGGAGAAGCCGATGCCTTTCAGAACCTGGAGCTGGTCGAAATTTTTATGGAGATCGGTTACTTCAAGCAATGACATATCCCAGCCTCCCTTAAACCTTGAAATAGTCCAGCTTCTTTTCCAGCCAGCCAAAGAAAATGGTCAGCAGGCCGTTGAAAGCCAGATAGTAAACCACGGTGAAGAACAGAGGCCAGATAAGGCCGGAGGACTTGATAAAGGCCTGCCCGTTCCACATCACCTCATACACGGAGATGACACGAACCAGAGAGGTGTCCTTAACCAGGGTGATGACCTCGTTGCCCATGGGGGGTACGATGCGCTTTATCACCTGAAGCAAAGTGACCTTAAAAAAGATCTGAGGTCCGGTCATGCCCAGCACCTGGCCAGCCTCTTTCTGGCCCCGGGGTATGCTCTCTATGCCGCCCCGGAAGATTTCGGAGAAATAGCAGGCATAGTTAAAGACAAAGGCGATGATGGCGGCGGTGAAGCGGCCGGCGGAGCCTGTGCCCCAGATGTTATGGCCCAGCATGCCGGGGGCGTAATATATCAGAAGCAGCTGTATCATCAGGGGAGAGCCCCGGAATATCCACACCACTGTGCGCACCAGGCCCCGCAGGGGCTTGAAACTGCTCATGGAGCCGAAGGACATGATAAGCCCCAGAGGGATGGCCCCCAGCAGCGTGAGCGCAAATATCTCCAGAGATTTAAGGAAGCCCTCGTTCAGGCTCATTACAACAGTCTGGAACATGGTTGACCTCTCTTTATATGTATAGGGTAAAAGCTTTCAAGACAGTCCGCAAGCAGAGGGAGCGCCGCTCCCTCTGCTTAGCGATTTAGCAAGCTATTTCATTATACAGGAACTTTGCTTATTCTGCAACTATGGATTCCTGCACGCCGTAGACGGTGGCGATCTCCTCAACGGTACCGTCGGCAAAGGCGGCGGCGTAGAATTCATTGAAGGCGGCGGCCAGGTCGCTGCCCTTGCGGAAGCCAACGCCGTATTTCTCCTCGGTGAGGGAGACGGTGTAGGTGAGCTGGTCGTAGTCGGTGCCCTCGCCTATCATGGCGCCGGCCATGAGCAGGTCGATGACGCAGGCGTCGGCGGTGCCGGCGGCCACGTTCATCAGAGCGTCGGCCTGGGTGGGCACGGCGGTGTAGTCCTCAATGCCCAGGTCCTTCACGGCGGACTCACCGGCGGAACCGGCTTCCACGGCAAAGGCCAGACCGCTGAGGCTCTCCGCATCCTGATACTGGTCGGCCACCTCGGACTTCACCACCACTACCTGAGCGTTGTTGCAGTAGGGATTGGAGCACTCCATGGAGTTGAGCACCTCGTCGGTGAGGGTCATGCCGTTCCAGACGGCGTCAATGCTCTTGGAGTCCAGTTCCAGTATCTTGTTGTCCCAGTCGATCTCGATAAACTCAACGGACACGCCCAGACTCTCGGCAAAGGCCTTGGCCATGTCGGCATCAAAGCCTATCCAATCGCCGTTGTCGTCCTTGTAGTCCATGGGAGCAAAGTCGGTGATGCCCACGATGAGACTGCCCTTGCCCTGGACATAGGCCAGGTCGCTTTCGGCGGCGGGGGCCTGGGAGCCGCCGCAGGCGCAGAGAGCGAATACCATGGAAAGGGCAAGCAGGAGTGCAAGTATCTTTTTCATTTTCATATCCTCCACAAAGGTTTTATTACGGTAGTATAATAACACATTAGCGAAATAAAGCAAGAGGAAATTTCTCCTTTGCTGTGCAATTTTTGCACAATGAAAACTGCCCCAGAGGGGGAAATTCTAAAAAATGGGGCTTTAATTCCTATAAGTCTTATGGTATATTAAAACAATAGGAAATAAAGATAAAGGAGGCGAGTGCTTGAATATAACCAGCAAGGGGCGCTACGCTTTGCAGGTGATGCTGGACCTGGCTCAGCACCGGGACGAGGGCTATATCTCCCTGAAGACCGTTGCAGACCGGCAGGGCTACTCCATGAAATATCTGGAGATGATAGTGGGGCAGCTGAAAAAGGCGGAACTGCTCAGCAGCACCAGGGGCAAGGAAGGCGGCTACAGGCTCAACCGGCCCCCTGAGGACTACACCGTAGGGGAAATTCTCCGCTGTATTGAGGACAATCTGGCACCGGTTTCCTGCATCAAGTCCGGCGGTGTCTGCTGTGAGCTGGCCGGGGTGTGCATGACGGCCCCCATGTGGAAGGAATTGGACGATATAACCAACGGATATCTGGACACCGTCAGCCTGGCTGATCTGCTCAGCGGGGAAAAGTGGAAAAAGTCCATTGACAAATAAATGCGCTGTGGTATAATTCCCAGTAGAATAATAGGAAATGGAGATATAAATATGTTCGTATATGCTGATAACGCAGCCACAACCAGCGTCAGCAAGACTGCGCTGAATGCAATGATGCCTTATCTTACCGAGGATTACGGCAATCCCTCCAGCCTGTATGGCTTTGCCCAGAGAGCCGCCGAGGCCCTGGCCCAGGCCAGAGCCACCGTGGCCGAGTGCCTGGGCGCCGCCAGCCCCAGGGAGATATACTTTACCTCCGGCGGCAGCGAGGCGGACAACCAGGCCATCATGTCCGCCGCCCGTGTTGGGGCCCGCAAGGGCAAGAAGCATCTGATATCCACCAAGTTTGAGCACCATGCGGTGCTCCACAGCCTCAAGCGTCTGGAGAAAGAGGGCTTTGAGGTCACTCTGCTGGATGTCCATGAGGACGGCGTGGTGCGCATTGAGGATCTTAAAAATGCCATCAGGGAGGACACCTGCCTGGTGACCATCATGTTTGCAAACAACGAGATCGGCACCGTCCAGCCCGTGGAAGAGATAGGCGCTCTCTGCCGGGAGAAGGGCATCCCCTTCCACTGCGACGCCGTCCAGGCCGCCGGTCATATGCCCATAGACGTGGAGAAGATGAATATAGACATGCTGTCCATCTCCGGCCACAAGTTCCATGCCCCCAAGGGCGTGGGCGCCCTGTATGTGCGCAAGAACATCCCCCTCTTTAATCTTATTGAGGGCGGCGCTCAGGAGCGGGGCAAGCGGGCCGGCACCGAGAACGTGGCGGGCATCGTGGCCATGGCCGCCGCTCTGAAGGAGTCGGTGGACAACATGGAAGCCGACAGCAAGAAGATGATAGCCATGAGGGACAAGCTCTTTGCGGAGCTTTCCAAGATACCCCACAGCAAGATAAACGGCAGTCTGGAGCACCATGTCCCCGGCACCGTGAACATGTGCTTTGAGGGCATAGAGGGTGAGAGCCTGCTGCTGATGCTGGACGCCAACGGCATCTGCGCCTCTTCCGGCAGCGCCTGCACCTCCGGTTCCCTGGACCCCAGCCACGTGCTGCTGGCCCTGGGCCTGCCCCACGAGGTGGCCCACGGCTCCCTGCGTCTGTCCATAGGCGAGTACAACACCATGGAGGAGATAGACCACATCTGCAAGGTGGTGCCCCAGGTGGTGGAGTACCTGAGAAATATGTCCCCCGTGTGGGATGAACTGGAGAAGGGCCAGAGGCCCCATCTTATATAGTATAGAAGTAAACAACACCAAGTGTACAGGAGGAAGATATAATGGCACTTTACAGCGACAAGGTCATGGACCATTTCCAGCATCCCCGGAACGTGGGCAAGATGGATGACGCCGACGGCATAGGCGAAGTGGGCAATGCCAAGTGCGGCGATATAATGCGTATGTATATCAAGGTGAAGGACGGCATCATCACCGACTGCAAGTTCAACACCTTCGGCTGCGGCAGCGCCATAGCCACCAGCTCCATGGCCACCGAGCTTATCAAGGGCAAACCGGTGGAGGAGGCCCTGCAGCTTTCAAACCAGGCGGTGGTGGAGGCCCTGGATGGACTGCCTGCCCACAAGATCCACTGCTCCGTGTTGGCCGAGGAGGCCGTGCAGGCCGCAGTAAAGGATTACTACGACAAGCACGGCATAGCCTATGACCCGGAGAAATTCAAGGTCCAGAGCTGCGAGCACTGCTCCGACTGAGGAAAAACCATAGATATACCAACGGCCGGCTGCAAACGCAGCCGGCCGTTATATCTCCTCATCCCCGTACAGCAGATAGCCGCAGGAGACCTCCAGCACTTTACACAGAGCAACCAGCTCGATATCCGTCACATAGCGCTTCCCGGTCTCTATCCGGGTTATCACGTTCTTGTCCATGTCATAGCCCTCCAGCTGCAGGCGGGCGGCCAGCTGACGCTGGGACAGGCCACGGAGCCTGCGCAGCTGAACAAGCCGCCGGGCGATAAGATTTTTCTCCCCGCCCTCGGCCTTGGGCTTTGGCATATCCTCACCTCCTGTATGGCTTTTTACAGCTTATATATTGTGAACTATAACCACAGCAAAGTCAAGGCTCCTGATGTAAATAGGAGGGAGTTGCCCTGCAGATAGAAAATACTTGGGTTCGCCTTGACTGCCAAAAACTTTATCAAAATTTTTTCGCCGCCCCTATTGACAAACATATAGACACGTGTTATTGTACTAATTGCTTAATACAATAACACAAAGGAGGGGTTACATGGACTGGTCATTCAATAACGACACGCCCATATACAGCCAGCTGGTGGATAAGATAAAGCTGAGCATAGTGTCCGGGCAGCTTCCACCCGGCGAAAAGCTGAACACGGTGCGTGACCTTGCCTCGGAGGCAAAGGTCAATCCCAACACCATGCAGCGGGCCTTCCAGGAGCTGGAGCGGGAGGGCCTGGTCTTTTCCCAGCGCGGCAACGGGCGGTTCGTAACCGAGGACATGGAGGCAATTATGGAGGCAAAGAAGGCAATGGCCCAGGAATATATCCGCAGCTTCATAGAGACCATGGAAAAGCTGGGATATAAGGGAGAGGAGATAATAAGCCTTATAAGAGGCGGAAAAGAGGAGGATAAACAATGACGGCGACCTTTGAATGCAAGGGCCTGAGCAAGAACTTCGGCTCCACCCAGGCGCTGGAGGACGTGAACATCAGCATAGCCCCCGGCAGAGTGGTGGGTCTGCTGGGCCCCAACGGCAGCGGCAAGACCACGCTGATAAAGCTGGCCAATGGACTGCTTACGCCCAGTGAGGGCGAGGTGCTCATCTGCGGCGATCATCCCGGAGTGGAGAGCAAGGCGGTGGTCAGCTACCTGCCTGACAAGACCTGTATGCCCCTGTGGATGAATGCCCTGCAGCTGATGGACTTTTTCCAGGACTTCTACCGGGATTTCGACCGGCAGCGGGCGGAGAATATGCTCCGGCGCCTGGGCCTGGACGACAGGCAGCGGCTCCGGCAGATGTCCAAAGGCACCCGGGAGAAGGTGCAGCTCATCATGGTCATGAGCCGCAAGGCAAAGCTCTATCTTCTGGATGAGCCCATAGGCGGGGTGGACCCGGCCACCAGGGACTACATTCTGGACACCATAATCAGAAACTATGACCCGGAGGCGGTGGTCATCATATCCACTCACCTTATAAGTGACGTGGAGGAGATACTGGACGAGGTGCTGTTTATAAATCAGGGCAAGATAAGGCTCCAGGCCTCTGTGGACGATATACGTCAGCAGTACGGCAAGAGCGTGGACGAGTATTTCAGGGAGGTATTCAAATGCTAGGCAAACTTATAAAGCATGAGTTCAAGGCCAGCGGGCGCATCATGGGCCCCTTCATCCTGGTTTGCCTGGGCCTGTCGGTACTGGCGGGCCTGTCCATAAGGGGCATGGAGGCCCAAATGGACTACGGCTGGTTCACGGTGCTTTTCGGCATAGTGATGTTCCTCTTTGTAGCGGGGCTGATAGCAGTGTGTATTATGGCCCTGGTGGTGTGCATAGAGCGCTTCAGGAAAAACCTCCTGGGGGACGAGGGCTACCTGATGTTCACCCTGCCGGTGAGCGTGGATGAGCACATATTTGCAAAGCTCATAGTCTCCTCGGTGTGGTTCGTGGTGACCTGGCTGGTGTGCATGCTGGCTTTTGTCCTGATGTTCCTGTGCAACCTGGACATGATAGAAGTGAACTGGTCCGAAATCAGCTATGTCATGGACCAGGTCTGGGCTAAGCTCCTGGACTTTGGCCTGCTGCATATCATAGGCTACATCCTGGAGCTGCTGGCGCTCATCTTTGCCGGCTGCTGCTTTACCTGCATTCAGTTTTACAGCGCCATGGCCATAGGCTACAGCTTCTCCAATCACAAGCTGCTGCTGTCCGTGGTGTTCTTCTTCGTGATAAACGTGGCCCTGTCCATACTCCAGCCCCTGCTCCTGGCCGTTACCGGCAATGCGGGACTGCTGGACTTTATGGCCAACAGCGTCCAGAATATCAGCGGCCCGGCGGCGGTACACCTGGTGATGCTGGGAGCTTTCCTGTATGCCCTGGTGTTCTTTGTGATACTCTACATCCCCACCCGGCTGCTGCTGAAGCACCGGCTGAACCTGCCCTGAGAGACTATAGCTTTAAAGGAAAAGCTCTGCGGAAAATAAACCGCAGAGCTTTTTTTGTGACCCTGAGATGATTAAAAAGAAGGGCTTCAGTCCATGTACCTCTCGGTATAGCAGCTATCGGGCAGGCAGTCCGCCAGGCCGCAGAGGACGGTTTTAACCTCGGCCTCCTGGTCAGCGCCGGGGCTTTTGAGAGCGGAGCAGCTGAGATGGCGGCTCAGGGAAACCCGCACGGTGGTGCCTTTGTCCTGGCGGCTCTCCAGCAGCAGAGTGCCGCCGTGGAGATGGGCAGCGGAGCGGGCCACGGTAAGGCCCAGACCGGCGCCGGAGAGCATGCTTCCTATATCAAAGCCATGACAGTAGCGGTCAAAGACGCTGCCCAGCTGCTCGGGAGCTATGCCGCAGCCGTCGTCGTCCACGGAGAGGATGAGGCTGTCTCTGGTCTCCACCAGGCTGAGACTCACACGGGTGCAGCCCCTGGCGTGGACAAGGCAGTTGGATATGAGATTGAGGATTATAAGCTCTACCAGCTGCCTGTCGGCGACGATTGGATGCACAGGCTCGCACAGGAGCTTCAGCTCAGGCTGTGGGCAGAGCATGGTCACCGTCTCCGCCAGGCCGGAGACCAGACGGGAGACGTCCAGCTCCTCGGGAGAGAAGATCATCGTACCCTGAGTAATGGCCAGCACCGCCGAGGCATTGGTGAGCACCCGCATCATGCGGTAATAGCTGTGAGTGATGGAACGCAGGGCCTCCAGCAGCTCCCGGTCCTCGTCCTCCTCGGCCCGGGTGCGGAGCATATCCGCCGAGAGGCTGAAATTCATCAGGCTGCTTCTCATGGAGAATATCAGCGCATCGTTTAAAAGCAGGGGAGAATTGCTGCACTGGCGCAGGAACACCAGCTGCCCGTCCTCAAAACGGTTGACCCGGACGGCATAGTGGATGCCGCCGATGCAGAGGTCCACTATGAAGGAGGGCGCCTGACTTTCCGCCACGCTGGGGCCCAGCAGGGCTTTGAGGGTTTTTCCCCGGCAGTCGGAGCCCAGTATGCGGCAGGCTGCCGGATTGGCAAACTGCACCAAATTGTGGCGGATAAGCAGGGCAGCCTCCCCGGAAAGGGCAAGAATATCTATGGAAAGGTCTCGCATTTTGACATTCTCCAATCTGCCGCAAGTGTAGTTAAGTCCCTTTTTCCCTGCGGCTGCGGGAGTTGGGGAGCCCGGCTGGGGCCTATTTTATCAGAAGTTGACAAAATACACAATAGCGCCGGGTAAAAATGGCGGAAGCTGCCTGAAAATTCGGCACATTTTTGGGCAAAATACATAGTAAATGTATTGCTTTTTGCAAATATTATATGTTATTATTTAGACGGTAAGCAAGGCATTTATTTCCTGCCTGCGCAGGGGGTATATGTATATATTGTATTTCATTAAAATGGAGGATATTAACTATGATCAAAGTTGGCATCAATGGCTTCGGCCGTATCGGTTCCCTGGCTTTCAGATCTGCCATCAAGTCTGACGACATCGAGGTCGT
>CALXGF010000012.1 GCA_944387735.1 uncultured Oscillospiraceae bacterium | reverse complement strand
TTTCCGGTGCAAAACAATAGAGCAGCGGGGGAGCGCGAGGGGGCAAGGCCCGCCTCGTGATACAATGACCCGCCACAGAAAAGACTTGATTTTTCAAGGCTTTTCGGGCGCAGCAGCATTTTGCCTTGGGCAAAATGCTTGGCGGGAGAAGCGCAGTCAAAAAAGCCTTTAAAGGCTTTTTTGACAAGCTGAACCGGCGGTTTATTGAATTTTGCCGGGATATTGGCCTTCCATTTTTTCCTGGGCTATGATAAAATAACATTATGGCAGGAGTCAAACCGGATATACATGAATACCGCCGGCTATGGAGGAGAGAGCTATGCCCAAAATCGTTGACAGAAACGCCGTGCGCATGGACATACTTATGGCCTTTCAGCGTTGCATAGGGAGAAAACCCATTGACAAGATATCCCTGCGGGATATCGCCGCTGAAGCCGGCATGAGCCATCCTAAACTCCTGAATTATTATTCAAATAAGAATGAGATAATTTACACCTATATAAGATACACCAGAGATTTTATAAGCAGCCGCTGTGAAAAATGGTTCAGAGAAAACCGGCGCAGCAGCTACGGCTCCAATCGGGACTACCTCAACGCCTTTATGAAATATGTGGCGGAGGGGAAGGAGGGGGAGCTGCGCCCTGTGGCCGCCTGCCAGACCTTTGTTCTGGGCTATTATGACAGTGAAATAGGCAAAATGGTAAGAGACGAATTTGAACAATGGCACAGCGCCATGGAACGCTGCCTTAGGGAAGCCTGCGGCGATAAGCTGGATAAAGCCGAGGCGGAGGCTTTGATGTACCTCTGCGTGGGAGTTATGGTGTGCAATTATAATAAGGCTGTCAGCGGCGATATAAACGGAGATATAATAGGTCGCCTGGCGGAACTTGCAAAAGGCTGAGAGCCGGGCCCTACTCCGGCCGGCGCAGCTATGATGAAACTGAAAACCCCAGGACAGCGTCCTGAGGTTTTTTCATTTATACCTCAAAATTTATGTAAACTAAATTATGCAAACTTGTCCACTATATCTCTTGCGTCGTCCAGAGATATGCCCGCCTGGATAGCCAGACTCCTGAGCTGCTCATATTCCGGCTTGGCCTTTTCCACGCCGTAGCCCTGGGAGCGTTTTATGGAGACGGGGCCGTAAGGACTTTGTACATAGTCTTTTTCCCGGCGGAGGATATAGCGGCGGCACAGGGTCTCCCGTACGCCGATAGTGCTGGTATAGCGGAAAATGAGGGAGAGCATCTTCTCTCTGTCCTGGGGGCGGCACAGCACTGTAAGGCGCAGGCCGGGGCGGCTCTTTTTCATGCCAAGGCTCTCCCAGCAGGCGTCCAAAGCGCCTTCATCCATAAGCCGCTCCAAGGCAAAGCCCACGGCCTCTCCGCTCATATCGTCCACATTGCAGCTGAGCTCCACCGCCTCCTGGCAGCTCTCTCCCAAGAAAGAACGCAGGCAGTTGGCCTGAGGGAAATCTCTATAGCCCAGGCCGCAGCCCATACGCTCCGTGCATAGCCGGGGCATAGGGCCGAAGTCCTGTACGAAGCGTTTCAGCAGGGCCGCCCCGGTGGGGGTACATAGTTCCCCCTTGATTTCCCCGGAATAGCAGGGAATGCCCTTCAGCAGCTCCGCCGTAGCCGGGGCAGGCACAGACAAAAGGCCGTGGGCGCAGCGCACTGTGCCGCTGCCCACATGGACGGGGGAGGCGCAAATGCGCTCCGGACCGATCTCGTGGATAAGCAGGCAGACGGTGAGTATATCCGCCACGGCGTCCAGGCTGCCCACCTCATGGAAGTGTATCTGTTCAACAGGCTCGCCGTGGACCTTGCTCTCCGCCTCGGCCAGCAGTCGGTAGACCTCCAGAGCATCCCGAACCACGGCCTCGGGCAGAGGACAGGCGGCGATAAGCTGCCGGATATCCCCAAGGCTGCTGTGCCGGCGGCTCCGGTGTTCATGCCCGTGTTCATGGTCAAACTCATCCTCCTCTCTGCCGTGGACAAGCACCTGGTAGCGGAGCCCACGGATGCCGCACTTCTCGCCTGGGAGAAGTTTTGCCTCCAGACCCGGCAGCGGAAGGGAATTTATGCGCCGGAGCACATCCTCTCCCTTGTCCGTCAGCGGAAAGAGAGAGGCGGCCAGCATATCTCCGGCGGCCCCCATGGACAGGTCGAAAAAAAGTGTTCTCATTTTAATCTCCTTTGCGGCCCACAGGGTCTATGCGTATTTCCCCGAAGTCCGCACTCAGCAGCTCACGAATCTTTTCAATATCATTTTGCCCATCCCGGAGCTGGGCGTCGTCAAGTTGCAGCAGAGCGCCCCGGCCCCTCAAACGCAGCCGGAAGTTCCGGTAGCCCAGGGCGGCCAGGGCAGCCTCGCCCCGCTCCACCCTTTCCAGGTCGTCTTCCCGGATGGGGCTGCCGGTGGGAACCCTGGTGGCAAGGCAGGCGTAGGAGGGCTTGTCCCAGGTAAAGAGCCCGGCCCGGCGGGAAAGCTCCCGGACCCGGGCCTTGATGATGCCGGCCTCCCGGAGAGGCGAGCGGACCCCCAGCTCCCGGATGGCCCGCATCCCCGGCCGGTCGCCGTCCCAGTCCGATGCGTTGGTGCCGTCTATAATGAGAGGATAGCCGTCTGCCGCAGCGGCGCAGACGAGGGCTTGGAACATACGCTTTTTGCAGTAATAGCAGCGCTCCGGAGGATTGGCCGCTATTTCCCCGCAGCTGAGCTGATCCAGTTCCAGAACTTTCAGCTCCGTCCCCAGTTGGCGGCAGAGCCGCCGGGCGTCCTCCAGCTCAAAGGCGGGCTGAAACTGAGATTTAAGGAAGTAGGGCTGAATCTGGGTCCCGGACTCATGGGCGGCCCAAAGCAGGTAGGCGGAATCGGTTCCCCCGGAGAAGGCCAGGGCGACGCGGGGATTCTCAAAAAAGAATTCTTTTAAAGACATGGCTTTTGACTCAGATGATTTATGATATTGGCCAGATAGCCGGCGCCAAAGCCATTGTCAATGTTCACCACCGACACGCCGCTGGCGCAGGTGTTGAGCATACTCAGCAGGGCGGCTATGCCTCCCAGGGAGGCCCCGTATCCCACGCTGGTGGGAACGGCTATCACCGGGGCGTCGGCCAGTCCGCCTATCACCGAGGGCAGGGCTCCCTCCATACCCGCCACTGCAATAATGCAGCGGGCGCTCATTATGGGCTCCAGATTGTGCAGCAGCCGATGTACGCCGGAGACGCCGACGTCGTAGAGCTTGGAGACCTTGTTGCCCAGGGCCATGGCGGTCACTGCCGCCTCCTCCGCTACAGGTATGTCGCTGGTGCCGCCGGTGGCAATGACGATGGAGCCGTCTCCGTCCGGCTCCGGCAGGGGGCCGATGACCCCGATGTGCCCCGCCTGATTGTAGTCCAGGGGATGGACCTGAGCTATCTCCTGGGCGGCAGCCTTGTCTATTCGTGTTACCAGGATGGTCTTTTGGCCCCGCTGACGCATGGCGGAGGCTATACCGCATATCTGCTCCGGGGTCTTACCGGCGCCGTAAATGACCTCTGCCACGCCCTGGCGCAGCTCCCGGTGGTGGTCCACCTTGGCAAAGCCCAGGTCCTGAAAGGGCTCCATCTTGAGCCTGGTAATGGCCTGAGCGGGTTCAAGCTCTCCGCTCTGCACCTGCTCAAGAATGTGCAGTATCTCAAGCTGACTCATATAATACATCTCCAAGCATACAAGTTAAACTATATCGCCACATATTCTATTATGCAGGCCGGGAGCTTGTCAAGGGGAGCATATGAATTCCGGACCTCCCCATGAATACAGCGGGTAAAGGGGAAAGTGTTGACAAAAATAAAACTTTGTCGTATTGACAAATTCTCTGTTTCTGGTAATCTGGAATGGATAGCGATTAAAAGTCTGCAAAGGAGAGAGACAATGACCTTGGATGTGATAAAGGGGCTGCTTATTCCTCTGGCGGGAACTACGGCGGGCTCGGCCTGCGTGTTCTTTATGAAGGGCTCTCTGAGCCTGGATATCCAGAGGGCCCTGGCAGGTTTTGCCGCCGGGGTCATGGTTGCCGCCTCTGTGTGGAGCCTGCTGATACCGGCTATGGAGCAGGCTGCATCCATGGGTCAATGGGCTTTTGTGCCCGCCGCTGCAGGCTTTTGGCTGGGGGTGATTTTCCTTCTCTGTCTCGACCGGCTGGTGCCACACCTCCATGCGGACTGCGGCGAGGCTGAGGGGATCAAGTGTAGCCTGGGGAGGAGCACCATGCTAGCCCTGGCTGTGGCTCTGCACAACCTGCCTGAGGGCATGGCTGTGGGAGTGGTCTATGCCGGATGGCTCTCCGGCAATGGGGATATCTCCCTGGCCGGAGCCCTGGCCCTGTCCCTGGGCATAGCTATACAGAATTTTCCCGAGGGGGCCATAATATCCATGCCCCTGAGAGCCGAGGGCCTCTCCAGAACAAGGGCCTTTGGCTACGGCATGGCCTCCGGTGTGGTGGAGCCTCTGGGCGCCGCCATTACCATACTGCTGGCGGGAATAATGGTGCCTATCCTCCCCTATGCGCTGAGCTTTGCGGCGGGAGCCATGATATATGTAGTGGTGGAAGAACTTATACCCGATATGGCCCAGGGGGACCATTCAAACCTGGGTACGCTGTTCTTTGCCGCCGGCTTTACAGTGATGATGGCCCTGGACGTTGCCCTGGGCTGATACTGCTGCTGTGGCATACCTATGCAGGCGAACATATACTGGCATATATTGCCGACAACAATAGATAATAGGAACAATAGATAAGAACATAATTACTGTATTACGCTCGCTGTTAAAAGCACGGGCTTGGAGGATAATAATTAATATGGATGAGATAATAAAACACAAGTTTGAGGGTGTGGCCGCTCTGGTGGGGAACACCCCTCTGCTGGAAATAGATTACAGCTACAAGGGCAAGCGACGCCGTCTTTTTGCCAAGGCGGAATATTTCAACGTCACCGGCAGCATTAAGGACAGGGTGGCCTATCACATATTGAAGCGGGCCTACGAGAAAGGGGAGATACATCCCGGCGATCTTATAGCCGAGGCCACCAGCGGAAATACCGGTATATCCTTCTCCTCTATCGGCAGCTATCTGGGTCATCCGGTGATCATCTACATGCCGGACTGGATGAGCAAGGAACGCATCAACCTTATGAAGAGCTACGGCGCCCAGGTGCGTCTGGTGTCCAAAGAGGAGGGGGGCTTTCTGGGCTCCATTGCCATGACGGAGGAGCTTTATAAGGGCGGCGGAGTGTTTCTGCCCCGGCAGTTTTCCAACGAGGGCAACGCCGAGGCCCACTATCTGATGACCGGCGAGGAGATAGTCCGGCAGCTGGCCTCCCTGGGCCTGAAGGCTGACGGCCTTGTGGCCGGGGTTGGCACCGGCGGCACGGTTATGGGTATAGGCCGCAGACTGAAAAAAGAAAATCCGGCCTGCCGTATCCATCCTCTGGAGCCTCTGAATTCTCCAACACTTTCCACGGGATACAAAGTGGGAAAGCACCGTATCCAGGGCATATCCGACGAGTTCATACCCAGCATACTGAAAATGGACGAGGTGGACAGTATTGTTTCTGTGGACGATATCGACTCCATAATAATGGCCAGGATGCTGGCGGAGAAACTGGGCATAGGCGTGGGCATATCCTCCGGCGCCAACTTTATCGGCTGCGTCATGGCTCAGGAGAGCCTGGGTGAGGGAGCGGTGATGACCACCGTGTTTGCCGACGACAACAAGAAATATCTCTCCACCGACTACGCCAACGACTATGAGATGAAGGACAGCTATATCTCCAAAGACATAGAGCTGCTGGCCGTAAAGGCCTGGCGTTGAGAGCGGCAGAACCGAAAACCATATACCAAACTAACGGGGGCAGAAGAACTTCCTTTTGCCCCCAATTTTTTGGATAATTAAGGAAATTAATCCGAAAAATGCGGCTTTATTGCGACTTTAGCTGCTCATGTGTATATTGAACTTGTCGATTTAATCATTTAAAATTAAAAAGCTGCCGGCATTTACAGCCGGACAAAAACAGAAGGAGAGAGGGCATGGACAGGCAACTGAAGGAGAAATACGGTCTTATAACCGCCATTGCCATGGTGGTTGGCATCGTCATAGGAAGCGGAGTGTTCTTTAAAGCGGAAAAGGTCTTGTCCGCCACCGGAGGAGATCTGCCCCTGGGCATACTGGCCTGGGCCCTGGGCGGAGCGATAATGGTCATCTGCGCCTACACCTTTTCCATAATGGCCACCCAATATTCCAATATAAACGGCATAGTCGACTATGCCGAGGCCACCCTGGGCAAGGGTTATGCCTATTTCATGGGCTGGTTTGCGACCTTCATATATTACCCCGCCATGACCTCGGTGCTGGCCTGGGTGTCAGCCCGCTATGTGGGCGTGCTGCTGGGCCTGGATATTGCCGGAGGTCCGGTGATGACCCTTGCCTGCCTGTTCCTGGTGGGCAGCTATACCGTAAACGCTCTTTCCCCGGTACTGGCGGGAAGATTCCAGGTCACAACGACTATTATCAAACTGATACCCCTGCTGCTGATGGCGGTGGTGGGCACCATAGCGGGCCTGGGCAGCGGCATGACGGTGCAGAACTTTGTCACCGTGGTTGAGCCGGCAGCCCAGGGAAAGGGCATGGCCCTGTTTACAGCTCTTGTGGCCACGGCCTTTGCCTATGAGGGCTGGATAATAGCCACAAGTATCAATGCGGAGCTGAAAAACTCCAAGAAGAACCTGCCCATAGCCTTAGTGCTGGGAACGCTGATAGTGGCGTCAGTATATATCCTGTACTATATCGGACTTGCCGGAGGGGCCAGCAATGCGGAAATGATGGCCAGTGGTGAAGCCGGGGCCAAGCTGGCCTTTGAAAATATCTTCGGCAGAGCTGCAGGGGTGGGCCTTTTTGTGCTGGTGGTCATATCCTGTCTGGGTACCCTTAACGGACTGATGCTGGCCTCCACCCGTGGCCTCTATGCTCTGGCCGCCAGGGGCGAGGGCCCCAGCCCGGAGATATTCAGCCAGGTGGACAGGCATACCAACGTCCCCGGCAACTCTGGGGTAGCGGGGCTAATGGTCTGCGCTCTGTGGCTCTTCTATTTCTATGGGGCCAACCTCACCGAGGGCTGGTTCGCCCCTCTGCGCTTCGACTCCTCGGAGCTGCCCATAATAACTATCTACGCCCTGTATATACCCATCTTTCTGGTGATGATGAAGCGGGAGAAGGATCTGCACCCGGTGAAACGCTTTTTGATGCCCACGCTGGCAATATTTAGCTGCATCTTCATGGTCATAGCTTCTATCTTTGCCCACCGTATGGGAGTTGTGTGGTACCTGATAATCTTCACGGTGGTTATGCTGCTGAGCATACCTTTTTACAGAGGAAAGGGCCGCAAGACTAAAAAGTAACATAAGGCTCCAAAAAGGACTGTCCAAAAATCGGACAGTCCTTTTTTGCGAAAAACCTTGATGAGGCGTAACATTTGCATGGGAAAGCTGTCTATATAATTAAGGACAAGCAAGGGAAGTGTAGCAATGGAGGATGCCAGGATAATAGAGCTGTATTGGCACAGGGACGAGCGGGCCATAGAGGAGACGGACCGGAAATATGGAGCCTATTGCCAGGGTATAGCCTACAATATTCTGCGGGTATACGAAGACGCTGAGGAGTGCGTCAGCGACAGCTACCAACGCTCTTGGGAGAGCATCCCACCGGAGAGACCCCGGAGATTCAAGGCTTGGATTGGTACACTGGTGAGAAATATTTCCATAAACCGCTGGAAAAGGGAGAGGGCCGCCAAGAGAGGCGGAAGCTTTTCCCTGCTTCTGGAGGAGCTGGGGGAGTGCCTCCCGGCACCGGTGGACACGGAAGAAGCGGCGGAACTGCGGGAATTGGGCAGACAGATAAATCTCTGGCTGTCCCGGCTGGGAGAGGGTGAGCGTAAGATCTTCTTGCTCCGTTACTGGTACGGAGACAGTATCCCGGCTCTTGCGGAGAGCCTGGGTATGAGCGGGAACGGCCTGCGGCAAAAGCTGTTTCGCCTGCGCCGGGGGCTGAGAGCTTTTCTGGAAAAGGAGGGCTACCACATATGAGAGAGGACTTGGGACTGGCGATTTTTGAGAGTCTGGGATATATCGACCCGGAATACATAGAACAGGCGGCCAATAGCCGGGGTGGGGAGCGCAGCACCCTTGGGAGGGCTGTGAAACTGCTGCTGATAGCAGCGGCTCTCCTGAGCCTTCTAACCGCCGCAGCCTGTGCCGCCGCCTGGTTCGGTCTGGGGGCCAGACTCATATCCATGGGTGGACAGGGGAAAGCTGGGGAAGCGGAGTACACAGAGGCGGAGAGCTATGTGTCCCTGTCGGGGCTCCAGGGCTCTCCGGAATTCCTGGCTGCCGGACAATGGCTGGAATTCAAGGACAGCTATGAGCAGAAGATGGTTGAGGGGCAGCTGGCCGAAGGGGAGAGCCTTTACGACTGGCGGGATCTGGAGCGCGGCTTTGCCCGTGAGAACGAATACGACCTGGCCGTCAGCCGCATATACGGTGTATGGGACGAGGCGATGCTAAAGGAACTGAAAGACATAGCAGGAGAATATGGACTGAGCTTACACACCCGGGCAGGGCGTCCGGAGAGCGGGGAACTGGAGGGAACAGTATATGAAAACGGGGCCTATAAATATGGATTTATGCTGCCTCTCCATGACAGCTACAATCTGGTGACTGTCTATTATGAGCCCTGGGGGACGCTGCCGGCCATGAGTCTACCGATATATGCTCCCGGGGAATATGAGCAGTGGGAGTATGAGACGGACTTGGGCGCAAGGGTGGATATCGCCCTGAGGCGCCAGCCCATAGATGTTCCTGAAAATTATGAGCCAAGC
>CALXGF010000011.1 GCA_944387735.1 uncultured Oscillospiraceae bacterium | reverse complement strand
GGCGCTCATGTCGGGAGTGCAGCCGGCATTCTCCATGGCCTGCTTGATGGCGTAGACACAGTCATAGCCGTCGGCAGCGAACTGGTTGGGGGTCTCGCCGAAGCGCTCGTTGTACTCGGCAACGAAGGTCTTGGTCAGCTCATCCTGAGCGTCGGCGGAGAAGGGGGTCAGAACCATGACGCCCTCGGCCAGGGAGGTGTCGAAGCCCTCCAGGGTCAGGATGCCGTCCATGCTGTCCACACCGAAGAAGGTGGGAGCGTAGCCCATGGCGTTGGCCTGAGCCAGGATAACGGAGGCAGGCTGGTAGTAGATGGGCAGGAACACAACGTCGGCGCCGGCGGCCTGGGCGGCGGTCAGCTGCACGGAGAAGTCGGTGGCGGTATCCTCGGTGAAGGTGCCTTCATAAACAACTTCCAGGTTCTGGTTTGCGGCCTCGGCCACGAAGGTGTCACGGATGCCCTGGGAGTAGGCGTCGTCGTTGCGGTAGATCACGGCTACCTTGGAATCAGCCATATTGGCTCCCATGTAGACGGCAGCGCCGCTGCCCTGGTTGGGGTCGGTGAAGCAGAGCTGGAACATGTTGTCCTTGCCGGCGGTGACGTCGGGGGAGGAGGCGGAGGGAGTCAGAGCGAAGACCCGCTCCTCATAGACCTTGGCGGAGACGGAGATGGCAGCGCCGGTGGTGACAGGGCCCACCAGGACCTGCATGCCCCAGTCCATCAGGTTGTTGTAGGCGTTGACAGCGGTCTCGCCGTCGGCCACGTCGTCCTCGAACTTGTACTCGACGGTGTAGCCGTTGATGCCGCCGGCGGCGTTGATCTCGTCAACGGCGATCTGGGCGCCGTTCATGACGGCCATGCCGTAGATGGCGTTGTCGCCGGTGATGGGTCCGATGCCGCCGATGTAGAAGCTGCCGCCCTCGGAGGCGGTATCAGCGGTGGTATCGGCCTCAGCCTCGGTCTCAGCGGGGGCTTCGGTGGGATCGGCAGTCTCGGTAGCGCTGCCGCAGCCGGCCATCAGGCACATGACCATGGCCATGACCATTACGAGAGAGATAACTTTTTTCATTTTGTTCTCCTTCAAACAAATATTTATACAAAAAATCGGCCCCGACCTTTTTGGTCGGAGCCGATTTGAAGTATACTGACTATCAAATCACAGCGCCGTTTGCCAAGCCGGTCGTGCAAAAATGCTGTCGCAAAGTATCATTATTACGCTAAGCAAGCGTATAATTATAAGGTTCAGGACAGCAAAAATGGACACTGCCAGAGCAGTGTCCAGGCTAAGCAGCAGGGCGGAATTGGCCTTTTCGTACTGTGCGCAGGAAGAGGACGCAGAAGCGGACTCATTGGCGTTTGCCCTTGAGCCACAGGTATTGAAGCGATTGGTAAAGCGTTCAAACATGTTTTGCGTCTCCTTTCCTGAAGTTGCCTGCACTTTAGCACTGAAAACCGTTGCTGTCAAGATGTACAAAGAATTTTCACCGTTTTTGACCATATTTATCTGAAGCTGAAAATAATCTTTGTGGAAAGCTACAAAAGTTTTGGATTGACATTTCTTAACTTAAAATTTGCGAATATCGGATTCTTTGGCTTTGACCGGACGAGGCACAGGAAAATTGTTCTGCATATATATTGCGAGGACCTGAATTTTTGCTTTTACATCTATGGGCACATATAATGCGGGAGAAAAAATTTGCCCTATTCTTTCAAAGCCGTCACATTTGGGAAAGCGCCAGGAAAGAAGACGGTGTTATAGTCCATATAGTCGAAAGACTAAAATGTCCTATGGAGGAGATAAAATGACTATTCTGGAAACCAGAGATTTAAAGAAGTATTACGGCTCCGGAGAGACCCAGGTGCGGGCCCTGGACGGAGTTGATCTAAAGGTGGAGAGCGGAGAATTTGTGGCCATAGTGGGCACCTCCGGCTCCGGCAAATCCACACTGCTGCACATGCTGGGAGGGCTGGACAGGCCCAGCTCCGGCTCGGTGCTGGTAAACGGGAGGGAGATATTCTCCCTGAAGGACGAGGAGCTGACCATATTCCGCCGCCGGAAGATAGGCTTTGTCTTCCAGTCCTATAATCTGGTGCCGGTGCTCAGCGTATATGAGAACATCGTCCTGCCGGTGGAGCTGGACGGGAGAAAGCCGGACAGGGACTATATTCATGAGGTGATAAGCACCCTGGGCCTGGAAAAGAAGCTGGACAATCTGCCAAGCCAGCTCTCCGGGGGCCAGCAGCAGAGAGTGGCCATAGCCCGGGCCATGGCGGCAAAGCCCGCCATACTCCTGGCCGACGAGCCCACGGGGAACCTGGACTCCAAGACCAGCCAGGACGTGCTCTCCCTTATGAAAGTCACCGGGCAGAAATTTTCCCAGACCATGGTGATGATAACCCACAACGAGGAGATCGCCCAGACCGCCCACCGCATCGTCCGCATTGAGGACGGGCGCATCGTCCGGCAGTGAGGGGGCGGTGAAATGAACGTTGCCAACGGAAAATGCATAAGGCGTCTGAGCTTCAAGGCCCTGGGGGCCGGCCGCAGCCGGAACATCGTGGCGGCGCTGGCCATTGCCCTGACAGCCCTGCTCTTCACCTCCCTTTTCACCATAGCCCTGTCCATAAACGAGGGCATACAGCAGGC
>CALXGF010000010.1 GCA_944387735.1 uncultured Oscillospiraceae bacterium | reverse complement strand
ATGCAGGGATAGTTACCCTGCTGGGTTATGCGGTGGTATTCATCGGACTTATCCTGCTGATGGCAGTGATGATGATCATGGGGGCCATAATGGTGAGCCGGGCAAAGAAGGCTGCGGCCGCAGCTCCGGCGGCAGCCGCTGTTCCCGCAGCTCCGGCCGCTCCCAAGGCCCCGGCCCCCGGCAGTGCCGGAGAGCTGAAGCTCTATGACACCGACCCCCGGGATGCCGCCATGGTCATGGCCATAGTGGCCGACACTCTGGGCAAACCCCTCAACGAGCTGAGATTCAAATCCATCAAGGAGGTCAAGGAAGATGAAATATAAGGTAACTTTAAATAACCGTGTGTACGAGGTAGAGGTTGAGCAGGGCGAGGCCATGCTCATAGACGAGTACGAGCTGGAGTCTCCGGCCGCCCCGGCGGCTCCTGTAAGCGCAGCAGCCCCGGCCGCCCCGGCGGCTCCCGCAGCTCCCGCAGCCGTGGCCGCCGGCGAGGCGGTGAAGAGTCCCATGCCCGGCAATATACTGAAGATAAACGTCTCTCAGGGCCAGCATGTGGAAGAGGGCGAGGTCATCATGATCCTGGAAGCCATGAAGATGGAGAACGAGATCGTGGCCACCAAGAGCGGCAGCATAGCCCAGATAGCGGTGAGCAAGGGCGCCGTGGTGGAGACCGGCACGGTTCTGGCGGTCATCGCCTGAGGAGGTAGGGTATGGATATACTTGGCACCCTGCGGGACCTGTGCCTGGAGTCTGGTTTCGCAGCCTTTTTCCTCACCGACGGGGGCTGGAAGAATCTTATAATGATACTAATCGCCTTCGTGCTTTTGTACCTTGGCATAGTGAAGAAGTTTGAGCCTCTGCTTCTGTGCGGCATAGCCTTCGGCTGTCTGCTGTCAAATCTCAGCTACTTTGTGGGCCTTGGGGAAAACGCCCTGTACCACCCGGAGCTGTGGGAGGCTTTTCTGGATGAGACAAGCCCCTACTATCACAGCTATGGCCACATCATGAGCAACGCCGGACTGCTGGACTTTTTCTACATCGGCGTAAAAGCGGGCATATATCCCTCCCTTATCTTCATGGGGGTGGGAGCCATGACGGACTTTGGCCCGCTGCTGGCCAATCCCAAGAGCCTGCTGCTGGGGGCAGCGGCCCAGCTGGGCGTGTTCGTGGCCTTCTTCGGAGCGGTGCTGCTGGGCTTTACCGGTCCTGAGGCCGCCTCCATCGGCATCATCGGCGGGGCCGACGGCCCCACGGCCATCTATCTAACCACCAAGCTGGCTCCCCATCTTCTGGGGCCCATAGCCATAGCAGCCTATTCCTACATGGCTCTGATACCCCTCATCCAGCCCCCCATCATGAAGCTTATGACTACCGACAAGATGCGTAAGGTGAAGATGGAGCAGGCCAGGGAAGTGAGCAAGACGGAGAAAATAGTATTCCCCATTGTGGTGAGCACCTTTGTCATTCTGCTTCTGCCATCCACGGCCCCACTGGTGGGCTGCCTGATGCTGGGCAACCTCTTCCGGGAGTGCGGCGTAACCGACCGTCTCTCCGACACTGCCCAGAACGCCCTGATGAATATAGTCACCATCTTCCTGGCCACCTCCGTAGGCGCCACCATGGTGGCTCAGAACTTCCTCAACGTGAACACCATCAAGATAATTTTCCTGGGTCTGTGCTCCTTTGCCATCTCCACGGTAGGCGGACTGCTGGGCGGCATAGTGATGTATAAGACCTCCGGCGGCAGGCTCAATCCCCTCATAGGCTCCGCCGGCGTCTCCGCCGTGCCCATGGCCGCCCGTGTCTCTCAGGATGTGGGCCGCAAGTACAATAAGACCAACTTCCTCCTGATGCATGCCATGGGCCCCAACGTGGCAGGCGTCATCGGCTCCGCCATCGCCGCCGGCTTCCTCCTCTCCGTCTTCGGGTGAGTCAGCGGTGCGGCTATCTTGTAGCTAAAAATTTGATGCGGATGCATGTAATGCCAGCATTACATGCATCCGCAATTAGTCGTCAGTATATTTTTTGCAGAGACTTTTTCCATTTCCAGCCTTATCTGCTGCTTCGCCTCGGCCGCTTTACATAGATTTGACAATATTGTGATGGAAAGTCTGAACTTTGGCATATATAATTTTCTCTATACCGATACTGAGAAGCCGACTTTCTAAGGTTTCTAGATGTCGCTTATATAAGGGAGGCATATATGGACAACAGACGTGTCATTAAATTTTTTCCAAAGCCTGGAGAGGCCCCAGGCGAGGTAAGGCGCCTGATCAATATAATGAGGCAGGACGGGTATGAGCTGCTGACTTTTACAATCTCTCCCTCATCAGCTGCGACTTTGGTTTTTCAGCGTCCCGGAGATGAAGTCCCTTCCCCGGAAACATCCGGTACGAAGGTTGAAACAGGAGCCTGAGGCTGCTGTATAGCTATTGTATAGATGTATTAGCGGGGCATCATATGCCCCGCTCTTTTCTTCTTCCGCTTTTTCAGTCTATGCTCCAGTTTACCGCCAGGGTCTCCCCATAATAGTCGGACAGGTATATCCTGTAGCTTCCACGCTCCAGCTTCACCCGCTCATCCTCCAGCGTCAAGTATGGCAGCTCCTCCCCCGCCGTCTCCAGCGCCTTGGTATAGACCGTTTCCCCGGTCTCCTCCCGAACCAGGTTCAAAGTAAAAGGAGATTGGGCGCTTATCTTGGCGCTGAAATAATAGTTGTCCTTATATGCAATATCGAACTCTCCCCATCGCTCCACAGTGGCGGAGTTATCTCCTATGCTTCCAAAATACATCACCCCGGAGCTGTAACGCTGCTCCATGAGGTAGATACTGCTTCCGAAGCCCAGCGCCAGGGCCAGCAGAAACACATATACGGAATACAGATTTTCTTTTCTCCCCTTCCGTTTTTCCGGAGAGCTCATAAACCCCGTACCCCAGGCTATAAACAAAGCCTCAAAAACTAGGGTCCCAGTCAATATCAGCTGGGGCAGCCGGGGCTTAATCGCCAGAAAAATTCCCTCCACCGCCGCCATAAGCAGGGCGACGGCAACAAGTATCCTGGCCAGCAGCGCCCAGCGTCGGGTCATTTCCGTGAGAGAGGAACGGTCTGTAAATATCTGGTACTCCTCCTCCGGGAGGGCCGGGTCATAGGCTTTCCTGAAATAGCGCCAGCCGTTGAAGGTACTGTTCACATACTCCCAGCCCTGCTCCCGGAAAGTCTCCAGATAGCGGTCCATGTCTTCAATGTCCGGCCTGTAATCCAACTGATGGCGATAGCGCCGCTCTGGGATTTTAATAAAACGGCTGTGGAAGCAACCCCCTTTTACCAGCTGCCAGCCCTGTTGAGACATGCGGTCCAGCATCTCCAGTTCCTGCTCATAATCCCAGGCGAAATACGCCCTGAATACGGTCTTGTATCTCATCTTCATCCCATTACCTCCCCGGCCACTGCCAGCATTTTCCTAAGCCGTTCTATCTCCCCCAGCAGAGCCTCCCGGCCCTCCGCCGTCAATCGATAGAGTCTGCGCCGCTCTTCCCCCGGACCTTGGCTGAATATCTCTTCTATCCAGCCTTTTTTTATCAGGTTACTCGTAGCTCCGTACATAGTGCCGGAACCTATTTTAACCTCTCCGTCGGACAGCTGCCGGGCCATACTCATAATACCGTAGCCATGGTTTGGACCCTTGGAGAGGCACAATAGGATGTAATAATAACTCTCTGACAAGGGTTCATTCTTCTTCATCTCTCCGCCTCCTATATCGTCTATCGACTATGTCGTTTGACGATACTATCGTATCACGATATATATCGTATGTCAACATATTTTTCTGTAAAAATCTTAATACTTCTTTCATGAACTGCAAGGTGGAATGTGTTAGAATCAGCTTTGGAAAGGTTTAGGACCTTTTAAATATCAAAGCACAAAATGCGAGGTGAAAACATGGACGGCAGCAGCGGCATTAGAAATTTGGACAGGGTATCCATATCGTGTCATAGCCCCTGCAGCCGCCGGTCTTCGGGAGCCTGAGTCCTTATTGCCCAGGACACGTACATGGAGCCATTGTCCGTTTTACAAGCTGCACTGACTTGAGCATGCGGCGACTGCCCGGACAGTGGTATTTTTATGCCCATTTTCGGGAGGTCCCTGCCTGCTCGAGCTGCGGCTTTCTTAGCCGCCGGCATACCAAATGCGTTAAGGAGGTATGGGACAATGATGAACAGCAAGACAATCAAAGTAAACGGAAGTGCAGCTCTGCACCCGGACTACAAGGTGGAAATACTTGGGATAGTCCGTAGCGATCTGGCCCCTAAGCTAATGGCGGAAAAGCTCCTGAGCTATCATGAAAACGACATAGCCGAAGCCCTGGAGCTGATGAGCCGGGAAGAGAGGAGAAGGCTCTACAGCGTTTTGGGAAGCGAAACTCTTTCCGGTATCCTGGAATACTCGGTCCGGATAAAGGAATATCTCTCCGAGCTGGGCATAAAAAAGAGAATAGACATTATCGCCCATATGGACGCCCAGGCGACGGTAGACTATCTCAGGGAACTGGACAGAGGCGAGAGAAATGACCTGCTGGAGCTGATGGCCCCGGAACTGCGGCGGGAACTGCTGCTTCTGAGTTCCTTCGATGAGGACGAGATAGGCAGCCGTATGAGCACAAATTTTGTCAGCATAGACTCCGGTCTCAGTATCCGGCAAGCTATGCGCTCCCTGGTGGAGCAGGCCGCAGAAAACGATAATATATCCACCGTCTACGTAGTGGACAGCGACGGCGCCCTGGCCGGAGCCATAGACCTGAAGGACCTGATAATTGCCAGGGAGGGCACCGAGCTCTCCGCCATAACCAAGAGCTCTTACCCCTATGTGTATGCAGGGGAACAGATAGAGGACTGCATCGAGCGTCTGCGGGACTACTCCGAGGACTCCATTCCAGTCCTGGACGGTGAAAACAGGCTGACAGGCGTACTCACTTCCCAGGACATTACCCGGCTGGTGGATGAAGAGCTGGGCGAGGACTACGCCAGACTGGCAGGGCTCTCCGCCCGGGAAGACCTGCGGGAGCCTTTGAAAAAGAGCATGGCCAAGCGTCTGCCCTGGCTGGTCATACTTTTGGGCCTCGGCCTGGTGGTGTCCAGCGTCGTAGGGGCCTTTGAAAGTGTGGTGGCCCATCTGAGCCTTATCGTCAGTTTTCAGTCCCTCATCCTGGATATGGCAGGCAATGTGGGCACCCAGTCTCTGGCCGTGACCATCCGAGTGCTTATGGACGAGAAACTTAGCGGCAGGGATAAGTTCCTCCTGGTTTTGAAGGAGGGCCGTGTGGGTCTGGCCAACGGCCTTGTACTGGGCCTGCTGTCCATTGGCTCTGTAGGGCTTTACCTGATGCTGCTGAAAGGCAACCCCGCTGCTCTTTCATTCTCCGTAGCTCTTTGCACCGGCCTCGCTCTGACGGTGTCCATACTGCTCTCCAGCCTCACAGGCACCCTGGTGCCCCTGGCTTTTAAAAAGCTGAAAGTTGACCCGGCGGTGGCCTCCGGTCCGCTGATAACCACTCTCAACGATCTTGTAGCAGTGGTAAGTTACTATGGCCTGGCCTGGCTTCTGCTGATAGAAATTCTTGGGCTATAAATCCTCAGGGCAGTTTTAGCTGATTTTTGTATTGAACATGTGGCATAAAAGGAATACAATGGCAAAGTAGTCCTTTTATTAATTGGAGTTTTTTATGAAGCGGAAAACGGCCATCTGCATAGGCATCATAGCCGCCTTGGTGTTTATAGGCGCAGCGGTACAGATATGCCGCATTTGCATTGAAGGCGGCCTGCGCAGCAAGGCGCAGGCGTTGGTTGAAAGGGGAGAGCACAGCCAGGCAAAGCTAATCTATGAGCGGCTGGGAGACAGCGCCGCTGCGGCGGACTGCGAGGCGCTCCAGGCTGAGGAGAGCTATCAGCAGGCAATGGAGCTTTTGCAGCAGGGAAACATCCAGGAAGCCGAGGCTTTATTTTCCTCCATTTCTCCCTACCGGGACTCTCAGGATTTTCTCATTGCCTGCGGCTGGCAGGATGCGCTTTCCCTGGGAGATACCCGGCAGCTCCTCCAGGCTCACAGAGCCTTTGTGAAGCTGGGCGAGCACCCCTATTGTCTTGATTCACTGGAGCAGATAGATGCCCTGCTGTTTCAGCAGGCCCAGGCCCATGCGGCCGCCTTCGAGCTGGAGCCTGCCTGTGAGATTTTTGGGCAGTTAGGCGTATATGAGGGCAGCGATATTCTTGCCAAGAGGTGCAGCCAAATGGAGGACTGGGCCTCTGCTCCGGAAAGCCAGCGCCTGCTCAGGGAGGAAAACCGATATCTCCCTGAAAAGCTGAACAATGTCTATGTATGCGATACAGCCTATATTGTGGTTCCGGAAACGCTGGACAGCAGCACGGGCTTTTTTGTGTATTTTCCCGGAGGGCGTGACGAGGAGATGTCGGTGGACTATCTTCTCTACTATATGATGAACCCCTCTGCCAACACTTTGGCAGTGTTCATGCGCCGCAACGGGCTGGAGGACATGGAGGCAAAGACTGCTCAGGCGGTGGAACTGCTGGACCGGGCTGCGGCGGAGTGCGGCGTCTTTCCCCGAAACATTGTTACAGCCGGCTCCAGCCTGGGCGCCTATCCCGCCATGCACAGTGCCGTCTACGCCTGGGAAGACCATCGCCTTAAGGTGGACTGCGTGCTGTCCCTGGATGCAGGCTCCGACTGGATGGAGTCCTGGCTGCTCCTCAGTGAAAGCCAGTGCCTTAAAACGGCGCAGCTGGGCACTGAGTTTTACCTCTTTGAAAGCCCCTGGGTGGGCATGAACCGGGAAGGCATATGCCGCATGGTGAACACCGGCAATAAGGTCACCATGGTGGGCTGTTATTTTGACGACCACGTGCGCATCTCCCTTGACGCCATGGGCATGGGGGTGGTAGACTGGGCCGTGAACCACCGCTCTCAGCCCTGCAACCCGGATATCTACACTTTCGTCACTCTCCAGCCAGGAGACGAAGATAATTGGGCTTAAACTTATTCATATACTGCAAAAACCCTGCGCCTTTAAAAAGGCGCAGGGTCAGACTGTAAAGAAACCCGGTTTACGCATAAAGCATAAGCCGGGTTTTATACCGCTTCTCCTTCTTCCGCTGGGCCAGCATTTCTTAGGCAGTCCGCCCCAGTGACGGAAATACGAGCAGATGCCGGATCAGTGTCATTTTGAACAGTACCACAGGACCTAGGCTAGGTCTGCCGCCATTGGGATGGAGCCTGCCGCTCCCTGCCTGGATACGGTGATGGCCGCCGCTCTGGTAGCCAGCTCCATTGCCTCCCTTACAGCCTTGCCCTCTGAGATACCCGCCAGGAAATAGCCTGTATACGTATCTCCTGCGGCGGTGGTATCCACCGCCTCCACCTTCATAGCCGCCACCCGGTACTCCTCTTCTCCCCGGCGATATACCGAGCCCTGGGCTCCCAGGGTCAGTACTATGCCCGCTGCCGGGAACTTGGCCGCCAATATATCCAACATCTCTTCCACGCAGGAGGTTCCGCTGATGTATTCTCCTTCGGTCTCGTTGAGTATGAAAATGTCCACCAGCTCCAGAGGCCAGTCCAGCATCTCCTTTGAGCAGGGAGAGGGGTTCAGAGCCACGGTCATGCCCCTCTCCTTACCCCTGCGGATTATCTCCGGCATGCGGTTTATCTCGTTTTGCAGGAGCAATATATCCCCGGCTCCGTACTCATCTATCGCTGCGATGGTGGCGTCCTCCATCATGCCGTTGGCTCCGGCGGCAATGATTATGCTGTTTTGTCCTGAGCTCTCCACCTGTATTATCGCATGGCCGGAAGGGCAGTCCAGCCCCCTGACCCGGGATATATCCAGGCCGAAGGGGGCGCAGAACATCTCCAGCCCCGGCCTGTCCGCTGCGGACAGCTGGGCCGCCAGGGCCGTTTCTGCTCCGGCCTTTGCCAGGGCTATAGCCTGATTGAGTCCCTTCCCGCCCCAGGCTGTGCGGTAGGCGGAGCTGGCCACGGTCTCCCCCGGTCTCACGATCCTCTCCAGCTCATAGCTATGGTCTATGTTTATGGAACCAAGCACCAGTATTCTATTCATAGTATCAGCTCCTTACAAATAATTCCCGGACCTATGTACGGGCTTATAAATCTCCGTATTTAAATTTATAATAAACTTTTGCCTTCTCCCCCGGCATATGGTAAAATCATTTAAAAGATATTATAGGGAGGGGAAAAAATGAAACAGGCACATATCATGCTGGATGAAAGCCTGGGCATCAGATATGCCCTCATGCCCGGCGACCCGGGGCGAATCCGGCGAATTGGGGAACATCTGGAGAATGTGCGTCGCCTGGAGAACAACAGGGAATTTCTCAGCATCCGGGGCAGCTATAAGGGTGTGGACGTTCTGGCAATCTCCACAGGCATTGGCGGCTGCTCTGCCGGGATAGCTGTGGAGGAGCTGAAAAATATCGGCGTAGAGGCCATGATACGCATAGGCTCCTGCGGAGCCCTTCAGAGAGGCATCGGCCTTGGCGAGCTGATATTTGCCGCTGCTGCCGTGCGGGATGACGGGGCTTCAAAAGCCTACGTCCCTGATATTTTCCCCGCCTGCGCCAACCGGGAGCTTTTAAACTGCTGCGTGGAGGCCGCCGGCTCTCTGGGGGCGGTCTGGCACGAGGGCATAGTCCACAGCCATGAGAGCTTCTACCACGAGGAAAACGAAGCCCAAAGCGCCTACTGGTCCTCCAAAGGCGTTCTTGGGGCGGATATGGAGACCGCCGCCATCTACACCATAGCCGGGCTCAGGGGGCTAAAGGCCGCTTCTATCCTCAACAACGTAGTCCTCTACGGTCAGGACACCGCCGACTCTATAGGTGACTATGTCCAGGGCGCCCAACTTGCCCAGCGGGGCGAGACTCTGGAAATACTCACCGCCCTGGAGGCCTTTGCACTATTCGACAGAAAGGAAAAATCAAAATGAAAAATGTACTTGTGGTAGACTGCTGCATACGCCGCCAGGGCAGAACACGGGAGCTGATGGAGGCTTTCATAGCCGCCCTGCCTGAGCACTGCGTGGTGACACGGTTGCGGCTGGATGAGGAAAATCTCTCCTGTCTCACCGGAGCCTTCTTTGAGGCCAGGGAGGCTCTGCTTGCCCAGGGCAAGCTGGACCATCCCCGCTTCCGCTACGCCCACCAGTTTGCCCAGGCGGAGGAGATAGTGGTGGCCGCCCCCTTCTGGGACCTGAGCTTTCCCGCTCTGCTGAAGGTGTATATAGAGCAGATATCCGTAGACGGAATCACCTTCCACAGCGCCCACGGGGGGCTCCAGGGTCTGTGCAAAGCCCGGCACCTGGTATACCTCACCACTCGCGGCGGCGTTTACACCGGCGACCCCATGGAGATGGGCAGCCGCTACATGGAGGCAATGCACAGCTTCTTCGGCATAAAGGACTACGTCTGCATCGCCGCCGACGCCATGGACACCAGCCGCTATGACGGCAAGGCCCTTCTGCGCGAGGCCAAGGACAAGGCCGCCGCCCTTGCAAGAACATTTTAAAACTTTAAATCCATAGGGTAAAAATAAAGCTCTCAAAAGCGAGAGCTTTATTTTTTACTTTTCTCAGCTCACATGATTTTGCTCACGGATTTTTTCAGCAGTCCGATAAACTTGTTGCGGTCCAGTTTCAGCACCACGGTGGCATTTTTCTTTTCAAACTGCTTGTCGCTGTAGAGGTCGGTGACTGTCTTGCCGTTGGTAATACTGCCTCTGGTCTCCACGTATACTCCTGCATCTTCTCCCTGGAAGTACTCCGGATGTGCCAGATATACCACCGGGCAGGAATCGTGCATAGCCACTCCCGGCAGGCCGAACCTGGTCAGGGTATTCATGGCCTTGCCCAGACAAGCCTTGGTAAAGCGGCCTCCCGCCGTACCTCCGGACTCCAGCTCATCCAGATCCTCCGGAGTAAAATAGGCCTGCATCGTCACGTCCAGGCCGCACATCACCACGTGCATCCCGGATTTAAAGACGGCGGCCGCCGCCTCCGGGTCCACATAGATGTTGAATTCCGCCGCCGGTGTGACATTTCCCCCGAAGGCTGCGGAGCCGCCCATTATAAGTATCTCCGGGATGTACTCCGGCAGATCCGGATATTTGGCCAGAGCAATGGCAATATTTGTGAGAGGGCCGGTGGCTATAAGCTTCAGCCCGCCCTTGTATGTTCTGGCGGTCTCATAGAGGGCATCCCAGGCCCGCTCATCCCTGTACACCGGATTTTCCGGCAGGGGCAGCTCCACGTCGCCCAGGCCGTTTTTACCGTGGAAGGCCTCGGCAGTCTCCAGCTTTTTCAGCAGCGGGGCCTCGGCTCCCCGATATACCGGGTAGTCTGTACCCATGAGCCGGTTAAGCCTCAGGGTATTGGCAAAGGTCAGCTCCTGGGGGGCGTTGCCGCAGACGGTGGAAAGGCCGATTATCTCCAGCTCTTCCAGGGCGTGGGCAGTCATTATAGCCACGGCGTCATCGGTGCCGGTGTCGCAGTCCATCCAAATCGGGATTTTCTTCATTTGTCTGCCTCCCCGTAGAATTTGATGCTCTCCACCATGTAATCGGCAAAGGCTTCCCTATCCACGTCCATGACGCAGGAAACATTTGGCCTGTTTCCCGACAAGCCCATGGTGTCCGCCACCGTAGCGCCTTTACAGTATTCCCCGCAGGTCTCTATCTCCACATACATATCCTTTATTTTGAATAGCTCCGGGTGCAGCAGAACTGCTACGGCGCAGGGGTCGTGCATGGGCGCTCCCTCATAGCCGATGCTTCTGTGGGAGGTATAGAAAAATTCCAGCCACTCCGCCACAATGGAACTCACAGAGTTGCCCAAAGCACGGATACGTTCAAAGTCCCCAGGCAAAATCAGAGCCTTCTCCGTCACATCCAGGCCAGACATTATAAGGGGTATGCCGGAATCGAACACGCACTTGGCGGCCTCCGGGTCCACCAGTATATTGAACTCCGCCGCCGGGGTCCAGTTGCCGTAGGCTATGCCGCCTCCCATTAGGCTTATACGCTCTATCTTGCTCTTCAGCTCCGGATGAGAGACCAGCAGAGCGGCGGTGTTGCTCAAAGGGCCTGTGGAGACTATAGTCACTGGTTCGCTGCTCTCCCGCAGCACCTTGGCCATCAATTCCACTGCGCTGAGGCTACTCAGTTCCATTGCCGGCTCCGGCAGCTCCGGGCCGTCCAAGCCCGACTCTCCGTGGATATTGGGGGCTATTTCCAGGTCCGTCACCAGAGGGCAGGGCCTGCCCGCCGCCACCGGGGCGTCCAGCCCGATGAGGGTGCAGACCCGCCTTGCATTGTAGCTGGTCTTTTCCAGAGTGGAGTTTCCCCCCACGGTGGTCACCGCACGTATATCAAAGGCTCCGCTGGCCTGAGCCAGGACCCAGGCTATGGCGTCGTCATGGCCTGGGTCTCCGTCCAGAATGAGAGGTATCTTCTTATTTGAAGGCATTTAATTTCCCCCTTCGATTCATATTGAACTGCGCCGGCCCGAAATCCGGCGCAGTTTTGTCCCCTTAGGCCTGAGATGAGGCTCTTTTCTCCAGAGCTGCGGAAGAGCGTTTTTTCAGCTCCTTACGGTTTCTGGACACTGCAAAGATAACAAGACCGATAATTGTCACAGCATAGGGTATTGGGGAAGCCAGGTTGGAGTCCAGGCCAATCGCAGAGAACTTGATGCCCAAAGCCTGAGCAAAACCGAATACCAGGGAGGAGAGCATGCCGCCCAGGCACTCGCCGTTGCCCATGGCCTGAGCCGCCAGGGCAATGAAGCCCCGCCCGGCCACCATGTCCAGGGACCAGCCCTGGGCATAAGCCATGGACATGAAGGCCCCGCCGAAGCCGCTCATAAGTCCGGAATATCCTATGGCCAGATATTTTATCTTCAGCACCGACACTCCCACAGAAGAAGCGGCATTGGGATTTTCACCCACGGCTCGGATATTGAGCCCCAGGCTGGTTTTATAGAGCATTATAGAAGTGAGCAGGCACAAAAGAAACGCCAGATAAGTAAGCAGATTATGGCCGGACAGCACCTGCCCTATGAAGGGGATTTTATTTACAAGGGGAATAGTTATATCCGGTATGCACAGGTCCTTTGTTATAAGCCCAGTGGTAGAGGCCATGGCCCTGCCCTCGGTAATGTTGGTTATTACCTTGCACAAAAACAGGGTTCCTCCGGAGCCCATCATATTTATGGCTATGCCCACCAGGACTATGTCGGTTTTCATCTGGAAGGCGAAAAAGCCCATTATAAGGCTCATCAGCACTCCCACCACCAGCGCCGCCAATATTCCCCAGAACCAGCTGCCGGCATAGTAGCTCACCAGCGAGCCGCCCAGGGCGGAGAACATCATAAGTCCCTCAATGCCTATATTGCAGAATCCCGCTTTTTCAACAACGATGGCCGCCAGCGTAGCAAAGATTATAGGGGCGGAGATACGCAGGATAGAGAAGAAGAATTCCGGGGTCAGCAGCATGCTCATAAAGTCAGACATTCACGGCACCCCCTTCCTCAAGGCTCTGGCCATCTTTTTGTTGCAGCTCCTCCTGAGCTGTCTTCACCACCAGCTTCTGGCGGTAACGAGCCATGAACTGTTCCGCCGCAAAGAAAAGGAAGATAACGCCCTGTATAATGTCTATGAGCTGGGCAGGCACTCCCGCATAGGTGGCCATCAAATCGCAGCCTTTTGAAAGATAGGCCATAAAGAAGGCCGCCAGCGGCACATAGATTGGATTGTTCCCCGCCAGGATTGCAATGGTTATACCCGTCCATCCATAGCCGGGAAGGGCGCTCCAGGAGAAGGTGGGATAACGGCCCAGCATCTCTATTCCGCCGCCCACGCCCGCCAGGAAGCCGCCCAGTATCTGGGAGAGGACCACCACAGCCCCCACCTTCATGCCGGAGTACATGGAGAAGGATTGGTTGATACCTATCATGCGTATGGAGTAGCCCCAGCGTGTGCGGTACATGAACACCGCAACTATGACCACGGCAATGAGCGCCACCACAAAGCCCCAGGTAAGCTTAGCCCCGTTGAACACGCTGTTGTCCACTATTGGGCCTATCTTGGCCGTCTCCATAAAGGGGAAGGACTGTATCTGGCCCTTGGACTTGTCCGCCAGATGGGTGCTCATCAGGTATTTGATAATGTACATGATTATGTAGTTTAGCATCAGGGAGTTGACCATTTCGCTCACTCCCATCTTTGCTTTCAGCAACGCCGGTATCAGCATCACAACTGCCACGGCAAGGCCTGCAACGAGCACAGCTACCACTGCGTGGACTCCGGCCGCCATGGGCACATATACGGCTATCATGCCGGCGGCAAATGCGCCCAGCATGGAGCCGCCCTCGGAGCCCAGGTTAAACTGGTTTGCCGAGAACATGACGCACACGGAAAGGCCGGTAAATATGGTTGGTATCATTGCGGCAAATACATCCGCCAGACGCTTAAGTTCAAAGCTGACGCCGTTTTTGCCCATACGGAACAGAGGTCCTATGAGAAGCTGCTTCAGGGCCTCTCCTGCCGCCTCCAGCTTTTCTCCAATTCCATCGCCCTCGGCGCTTATAAATATCAGCAGCGCCGCCACCAGCAGGGCAATCAGTATAGCCAGGAAGCCCCGTATAAGGGTAAATCCTATTTTCCGTCTTTTAGTCATGGCATACCCTCCCTATCTCCTCTGGGCTCTGATGCTTGAGCTCCAGCATATATTCGCCCATTTCAGCGTCGGTAAGGTCTGCGGTATCCTCAAAATATGCGGCTATATGTCCGTTGTGCATGACGATGAGGCTGTCGGACAACTCCATCACCTCGTTGAGGTCGGCGGAAATAAGCAGCACGGCAATTCCGGAGCGGGACAGCTCCAAAAGCTTTTTACGTATAAATTCCGTTGCGCCCACGTCTATTCCTCTGGTGGGCTGGTCGGCGATAATAAGTGCCGGGTTGTTGGAAAACTCCCTGGCCACCACCACCTTTTGTATGTTTCCGCCGGAGAGCATGCCAACCTGCTGCTTTCTGGATTTGCACAGCACGGTAAACTCTTCAATAAGCTTGTCGGACTCGCTGTGAATTGCGCTCATGTTAAACACCGGCCCCTTGTTCAGCCGCTTCTGACCGCAGCGGTCGGATATCAGATTCTCTTCGATGGAGGCGGTGGAGGCTATACCATAAATCATACGGTCCTCCGGCACCAGGGCCACTCCCATCTCCCGGAGCTTTTGCTGGGACTTGCCCAAAATGTTCTCCCCGTTTACCTGGACGCTGCCGCTGCTGGGCCGCTGGAAATTGAAGAGTATATCCACCAGTTCCTTCTGGCCGTTGCCCTCCACGCCGGCAATGCCCAGAATCTCCCCCTTTCTCACATCGAAGGACACCTGGTCCAGCATCTTTTTGTTCCAGCTGTTTATGTACTCCAGGGAGCGAACCCTCAGCACCGTGTCGCCGGGCCGGGCCTTGTCCTTCTGCAGCTCCAGTATAACGTCCCTGCCTACCATAAGCCGTGATATCTGCTCCTTGGTCACGTCCTTGGTATTGTACACGCCCATGCTGCGCCCGCCCCTCAGGATAGTCAGGCGGTCGGTTATCTCCATGATTTCGTTGAGCTTGTGGGAAATGAAGACTATGGTGTAGCCCTGTTCCTTCAGGTTTTTAAGCTCCCTAAAGAGTTCTGCGGTCTCCTGGGTGGTGAGTACCGCCGTGGGCTCGTCCAGTATCAGTATACTGGCGCCCCTCACCAGGGCCTTCAGTATCTCCACCTTCTGCTTCATGCCCACAGGGATATCCGCCACCTTGGCCTCCGGCTCCACATGGAGGTTATACTTTTCCGAATAGTCACGGGTTATCTCTATGGCCTTGGCCTTATCGATAAATATCCCGGACTTTTTCGGCACCATACCCAGCACCATATTCTCCGCCACAGACAGGCTGGGGACCAGCATGAAGTGCTGATGGACCATACCTATCTCATGCTCTATGGCCACGGCGGGAGAGGAAATATGCAGCTTCTCTCCCTTTACGATTATCTCTCCGCTGGTGGGCTGTTCCAGTCCGAACAGCATCTTCATCAGCGTGGACTTGCCTGCGCCGTTTTCACCCATGAGGGCGTGAATCTCCCCTTTTCTCAGATTGAAATTCACGTCCTGGTTTGCAGCGACGCCATTGGGGTACACCTTGGTTATCCCCTTCATCTGGACGACATATTCACCTGCAAAGGCGTCTTTTTCGTCTGGCATAGCTAGCTTTCCTCCTGTTCATCTTTCATTTTCTGTCCTCCTGTCAAGCCCGGAGCTCTCAGCTCTTTTCTCAGCATGCGCCCTTCTCTCCGTGCGCACATTCAGAAAAAAACCGGAGCTCCTTAATATGAACCAGGAGGGAACTCTTGCGAGCCCCCTCCCAGGTTCTGCCCTTCCGCCCCTTGATTAGGCCGAAAGCGGCAAGCTCTTTATGCTTACGGGCGCACTTCGTCACGCACGGCCACCACATCCACGGCGTCGGAACCGATGGCGGTGGGAACCACTATCTCCCCGGAGAGTATCTTCTCTTCGGCCTCGGTAACGGCGGCCTTGGTGGCGTCGGAGGCATAGGTGTCAAAGTTCTTGTCGGTAACTATGCCCACGCCGCCTTCGGTCAGACCCAGAGTGACTTCAGTGCCCCAGTACTCGTTGCCGGCGTCCAGTTCGTCAAAGAACCATATCAGGGAATTGCCTATATTCTTCAAGCCGGAGGTAAGGGTAATTGCGGCCAGATCGCTGGAGAGAGTCAGCTCCTGGTCGGAGTCAACGCCGATAAACCAGGCTTTGCCGGTCTCCAGAGCGGCCTCTGCAGCGCCGTTACCGGCGTTGCCGGCCACGCCCCAGATAATGTCGCAGTTATTGTCGTTTATCATGGACAGACCGTACTCCTTGGCTATGGCGGTGTCAACATAGTCGTTTGTGTAGCGGGTGTCTATCTTAATGTCGGGATTAACGGAACGGGCGCCCTCAATGAAGCCTATGAGGAAGTCATTAATGACTGGAGAGTCAACGCCGCCCACAAAGCCGACCACGGCGTCCTCATTGATCTTCTCAATGTTAGTATCCACGGTCATGCATGCGGCAAAGATACCCACCAGGTAGCCCATGTCGTTCTGCTTATAGGTGATGTTCACAACATTGTCGTTGGCGCCCACATAAGTATTGTCGTCGAATATCAGATATTTCTGGTCAGGATAGGCGGTGGCAACTTCCTTCAGATAGTCGGGCATCTGGTAGGTGCCGCAGACCACCACGTCATACTCTCCGGATTCGGACACGTCGTACAGGGTGGACAGCCAGGTTGGCTGGTCCTCATCTGTGCCGCCCATCTCAATGGTGACATACTCGATACGGCCGGCCTCCTTCAGAGCGGCCAGGCCGGACTCGGCGGAGTCGAAGAAGGACTTGTCGCCCAGGTTGCCGTTCACCAGATAGGCCACATTATAAACCCCGTCCTCGGCGGTTGTGCCGCCCTGGCCGCAGGCGCAGAGGGAGAATACCAGGACCAGCGCAAGCAGCAGTGCAAGAATCTTTTTCATTTTTTACCTCCTTAGTTAAATTGTATAAATTTCTGATATACTGCTCTACTTTAATAGTATAACATTTGAATTATCCTGTCAACAGCTTAAATGAATATGCAGGTAAAAAAATGTATATATTCCAAAAAAGCTCATTTTTACATTCAAGTATAAAATGTCTTGACACGAATTGCAGCCCGCCTAAAATCGGCGGGCTGCATAGAATTTATTTTAAAATTGTTTTTAATATAAATATTAGATCTTTCTCAGATTTTCACTGAATATACAAAATACATGTAATTTTACTCCAAAGGCTTCATCGTGGGGAACACCCTTCTACCCTCTTCATCCGGTTTCATCACGCCTTGTACGGTCGAAAAAGTGCCGTTTTCACGAGGTTTTTCTAACTTTTTGGATTCCATAGTGTGTCCTC
>CALXGF010000009.1 GCA_944387735.1 uncultured Oscillospiraceae bacterium | reverse complement strand
CGGAGCAGCCGCCCTGTCCAAAACGATTGGGGGATATGTGCCGTCTTGCGGAGAAGCTGGCGGAGGGCATGGCCCATGCCAGGGTGGACTTTTACGAGGTGAACGGAGAGATATTTTTCGGCGAGATCACCCTGTCCCATTGGAGCGGGATGGTGCCCTTCGACCCGCCGGAGTGGGACGAAATCATAGGCGGCTGGCTTGAACTGCCGAAAGGAGGCTGAGCCGGTGAAGCTGGTTTTTTTCTATGGCAACCTTCTCCGGGGCGGGGCCCAGAGGGTGATGTGCGAGTTGGCAAACCAATTCAGCGCATGGGGAGATCAAATGACTCTGCTTACCATGGACGCCGGAAAATGTGAATATGAACTCAGCCCCAGTGTGAAGGTACAGGGGCTGGGCCTGGCCGGCGATTCAGCCAACAAGCTGGAGTCTCTGTCCCGGATGCTGAATACCCTCCTGGCGCTGCGCCGCTGGGAGCGGCAGGAGAGACCGGACGCTGTTATCTGCTTTTCCACCCATTTGAGCTTTCAGCTGAGCCTTGCCCTGACAGGCTGCCGGGACCGGTGCAGTATAATCGCCTCGGAGCGGGCCAATCCCCAATTCAGGCGTAAAGGAGCTCTGGACCGGGTGGAGCGGAGATACATGGAGAAGCTGGACGGCATTATTTTTCAGACTCAGCGGGTGTCCATGCTTTTCTCTGAAAGCCTCAGAGAAAGGGGCAGGGTGATACATAACGGTCTCTTCTCAAGGGACATCCCCGAAAAGGTGACCGACTACGGCCTGCGAGATCGGAAGCGTATCTGCGCCATGGGCAGGCTGGGCAGTCAAAAGGCAAATGACACCATGATAAAGGCTTTTGCCATATTTGCCAGGAGCCATCCTGAACATGTGCTGAATATCTACGGCAGGGGCCGGGAGGGAGTGCAGGAGAAGCTTCAAAAACTGGCGGAAGAACAGGGAGTGGGCAGCCGAGTCGTATTTCACGGAAGTCTGCCGGATGTGCTGGAGCACGTAAAAGATGCGGGGATGTTCCTGATGACCAGCCGCTTTGAGGGCATGCCCAACGCTCTTATGGAGGCCATGGCCTGCGGCATACCCTGCGTGTGTACCGACTGCGACTTTGGCCCGGCGGAGCTTATAGAGGATGGAGTAAGCGGCCTGCTTGTGCCGGTGGACGATGTGGAGGCTATAGCTGCCGCCATGGCCCGCATTGCCGACGAGCCCGGTCTGGGGGAGAAGCTGTCTGAGGCTGCGCTGAAAATAAGGCAGACCCATTCCCGGGAGGAGATATGCCGTCAGTATCACGATTACATAGAGAAAACAGTCAATAGGCGAAGGTAAAGCAATGAAAAAAACTTTGGTTATTAGTTCACTGATATATAAGACTGTGGAGCGCTTCTCCGTAAAGGGCCTGGGCTTCATAATCGGAATACTGCTGGCCAGGCTGCTGAGCCCTGAAGCCTACGGCCAGATTGCCATTATAAACGTGTTCGTCAACCTGTCCCAGAGCATCATAGAGGGAGGCTTGGGCACGGCTCTGGTGCAGAATAAGGATACCGATGACAGGGATTATTCCACCGTATTTTTTATCTGCATGGCCATGTCCCTGGTGATGACGTCCATAGTCTTTATAGCCGCTCCGTTTATAGCAAACTATTACTCCAGCCCGGAGATACTTATGCCTCTGAGGGTTTATGCTTTCTCGGTGTTTTTCAGCTCCTACGGCTCAATACTCACAGCGAAGATACAGCGGGAGATGCGCTTTAAGCAGATGCTGATATGCAGCTTAGCCGCCACGGTGATATCGGGCAGTTTGGCTGTAGCCCTGGCCTTTTCCGGCGCCGGCATCTGGACGCTGGTGGTCTACTACTTCTCCCACACCGTTGTTAACTGTATGGCAATGATGATAGCGGTGCGCTGGGCGCCCCGTCTAAGCTTTTCGGTGAGCCGGGCTAAGATTCTTTATAGCTTCGGCTGGAAAATGCTGGCCGCATCCATGATGTGTTCCCTGTATTATGACCTGCGCTCTCTGATAATCGGCAAGCGTTTTTCCACCGAGGACCTGGGCTACTATGACCGGGGGCAGCAGTTTCCCTTTACCATACATTTTGCCCTGGATGCCTCTATCCAGTCCGTAATGTTCCCGGTGCTGGCTAAGTCACAGGACAGCAGAGACGAGATGCGCTCCATTATGAGAAAGACCCTGGGACTGGGGGCGGTTATGGTACTTCCGGCCATGATGGGCCTGGCCGCCGTAGCGGAGCCCCTGATAAGGCTTCTGCTGACGGATAAATGGCTGCCCTGCGTGCCTTTTATGCAGATAATCTGTATAGCTCAGGTGCCAGGCTTTATAATATCGTCAAATTTGGTGGCAATAAAATCCAGCGGCCGCAGCGATATATATATGAAGCTGGAGTTTCTGCGCCGCATTGTGATGCTGGCGGTCTTGGCGCTGACGGTGCTTTTATTTGATTCGGTTATTGCAATGGCCTACAGCTATGCGCTGAGCACATGGATGGACCTGGTGATAGTTATCGTCTCAAATAAGAAGCTTATCGGGTACAGTCTGTCCGAGCAGATGAAGGACGTCTGGCCGGCCGTCATGCCCACGGTGATTATGACTGCGCTGGTATATGCCCTTAACTATGTGCCGCTGCCGCTGGCGCTTAAGCTCTGCGTACAGATACTTGGCGGCATGCTGGCTTATATAGTTTTTTGCAAGCTCTTCAAGGTCAAGATGTTCAACTATGCTCTTGATATGCTGAAGGATATGCTCAGCAAAAAGAAAGCTGCCTGAAAATAGAACCGGGCCTGACCCGGAGGAGGGAATAATGAATATTTCACTTGAAAACAGGACCGTATTTGTCACAGGAGCCGCCGGCTTTATCGGCGCTTTCCTCTCGGAGGAGCTGCTTAGGCGGTATAAAGGCATCCACGTGGTGGGCATAGACAGTATGAACGACTACTATGAGGTGAGCCTTAAGGAGTACCGTCTGGAAAAGCTGGAAAAGCTGGCGGCGGAACGGGCGGAGGCGGGCTGCCGTCTCAGCTTCATCCGGGGCAACATGGCGGAAAAAGCCTTGGTGAACAAGATATTTGATGAATATAAACCTTCAGTAGTGGTGAACCTGGCGGCCCAGGCGGGAGTGCGCTACTCAATTCAGAACCCGGACGTATATATAGAGTCCAATCTCATCGGCTTTTACAATATCCTGGAAGCCTGCCGCCACTCCTACGACGGAGGGAAGAAGGGCGTGGAGCATCTGGTATATGCCTCCAGCTCCTCGGTTTACGGCAACAATAAAAAGGTACCCTACTCCACCGATGACAAGGTGGATAATCCCATCAGTCTCTATGCCGCCACAAAGAAGTCCGATGAGCTTTTGGCCCATGCCTATGCCAAGCTCTACAACATACCCAGCACGGGGCTGAGATTCTTTACGGTCTACGGCCCTGCCGGACGTCCGGATATGGCATATTATGGCTTTACCGACAAGCGTAGAGCGGGGCAGACCATGAAGATATTCAATTACGGCAACTGCAAGCGGGACGTCACCTATATCGACGATATAGTGGAGGGCGTAATACGCATCATGCAGCGTTCCCCGGACAGGACCACCGGAGACGACGGGCTGCCGGTGCCGCCCTACAAGGTATACAATATCGGAAACAGCCACCCGGAGAACCTGCTGGACTTTGTCACCATCCTCCAGGAGGAACTGGTTGCCGCCGGAGTGCTGCCGGAAGATTACGACTTTGAGGGCCATAAGGAGCTGGTGCCGATGCAGCCGGGAGACGTGCCCGTGACCTATGCGGACACCGAGCCCCTGGAGCGGGATTTCGGCTTCAGACCCAATACGCCTCTGAGAGAGGGATTGAGGAAGTTTGTACGCTGGTACAAGGAATACTACAGACTTTAAGGAGCGGCCGAGCCAATGGAAGAAAAACGCATAAGGACAAGAGAAGAGCTTAAGGACTGGCTGGACTTTGAACTTAGGCGGTATCCAAACCACGGCAGGTACAGGATATATAACCTGCTGCTCATGAGCGAGAACGCCGTGCTGCGCCGCCATCAGATATTGCTGAGAAAGACTGAGTACCATATAAACAGCGGCCATCGCCTCTTGACCAGAATATATAAGATGCGCCTGGAGCGGTTCCAGATGAAATGGCGTATACATATACCGCCCAATGTCTTTGGCCGGGGGCTGAAGGTGATGCACGTGGGTGAGATGCACATAAACGGCATGGCCAGGGCCGGGGAGAACTGCACCGTACATGCCCATACCTCTCTGGCGGCGGCGGGCTTCAGCGACGGGGTGCCCACCATCGGCAACGGGGTGGTTTTGTTCATGGGAGCTATTGTAGCGGGAGATATACATATTGCCGACAATGTGGTCATTGGCGCAAACTCCGTGGTCACTCACAGCGTGGAAGAGGCGAACGTCACCGTAGCGGGCAACCCGGCAAAGGTGGTCAGCCACAAGGGCCGGCTGGAAATGGACAATAAAAAGCAGGAAAGGATGCGTAAGGAATGAAAATAGCAGTGGCAGGAGTGGGATACGTTGGGCTGTCCCTGGCAGTGCTTCTTAGCCAGAAGCATGAGGTCATGGCGGTGAGTACCACCCCGGCAAAGGTGGACATGATAAACTCCCGGAAGTCCCCCATAGTTGACGCCGAGATAAGCCGCTATATGGCGGAAAAGGAGCTGAAGCTCACCGCTACCGTGGACAAGGAGGCCGCCTATTCCGGAGCGGATATAGTCATTGTGGCAGCCCCCACAAATTACGATCCCAATAAAAATTACTTTGATACCTCCGCTGTGGAAGACGTGCTGGAGATATGCACAAGGGTGAATCCCAAGGCCCTTGTGGTTATAAAATCAACTATCCCCGTGGGCTATACCAAGGGGATCAGGGAAAAGTTCAATAATGATAATATCATTTTCTCCCCGGAATTCCTCCGGGAAGGCAAGGCCCTGTACGACAATCTCCATCCAAGCCGCATAGTGGTGGGCACGGTGATGGAAGATCAGAGACTCTTAAAGGCGGCGGAGGACTTTGCCGGCCTGTTGAAAGAGGCCGCCCTGGAGGAGGACGTGCCGGTGCTTATCACAAACCTCACCGAAGCCGAGGCGATCAAGCTCTTTGCCAATACCTACCTGGCTTTGCGAGTCAGTTACTTTAACGAGCTGGATACCTATGCGGAGATGCGGGGCCTGGACACGAGACAAATAATCCAGGGCGTGTGCCTGGACCCCCGCATCGGCAGCCACTACAATAATCCCTCCTTCGGCTACGGCGGCTACTGCCTGCCCAAGGACACCAAACAGCTGCTGGCAAATTATGAGAACGTGCCCAATAATCTTATAAGGGCCATAGTGGACTCCAACTCAACCCGCAAGGACTTTATTGCCGAGCAGGTGCTGAAGAAGGCGGGCTACTACGGCGGGGGAACCAAGGGCCTCAACGGAGTCCCCGGAAATAACTGCGTCATAGGCATTTACCGCCTCACAATGAAATCCGGATCCGACAACTTCCGGGCCTCCAGCATCCAGGGCATCATGAAGCGGGTGAAGGCCAAGGGAGCCGGCGTGGTGATCTATGAGCCCACGCTGAAGGACGACAGCTTTTTCAACAGCCCGGTGGAGAGAGACTTGAGTAAGTTCAAATCCCGGTGCGACGTCATTATTGCCAACCGCTTCAACCCTGAGCTCAGCGATGTTGCAGATAAGGTCTACACCAGAGACCTGTTCTCCAGAGACTGAGGTGCCTGATGATAGCCAAGGTTTTGCGGAAGCTGGGCCTGGGACATGCGGCCTACAGGCTTGCAGCTCCTATATATACAAAAAAATACGGGCCTGAGTCTGAGCCCGGAAATGTGCAGGAGGCGATGGAGCTGCTGGAGAGTACCTCTCCAAGCCCAGGCTCCAGCTGCTATATACAGGACCGGCCTAAATCCGGCGGCGGTGAGCACGCCCAGCTGGATATAATAATCCCCGCCTACAATGTGGAGAAGTATATAGGCCGCTGTTTGGATTCGGTGTTGAGCCAGGAGACCGGCTACAGCTTTCGGGTGCTGGTGGTGGACGACGGCTCCACCGACTCCACCGGCAGCATACTGGATTCCTATGAGGGAATAAAAATAATCCATAGGGAAAACGGGGGCCTGTCGGCAGCCAGAAATACGGCTTTGGAATATGCCGGGGCTGAATATCTCCTGTTTCTGGATTCAGACGATGAGCTGTGTCCCGGCGCAGTGGAAAAACTGCTGAGTACCGCAAAGGCCGCTGACGCCGCAATAGTGGAGGGAGCCTATACCGAAATATACCCTGACGGTCGTGTTCTCCGCCGCCATCGCCATTTTGACGGTCCCATGCCGGCAATAAAGCTGGATGGCTATGCCTGGGGCAAGCTGATCAAAAGGAGCCTGTTTGACAATGCGGTATTCCCTGCCGGTTATTGGTACCAGGACAGCCTCATGCGCCAGGTGATTTTTCCCCTGTCGGACAAGCTGGGCTATAGAACCGTCGGAATAGGGGACAGCGTTGTGAGCTACAGACAGAACCCCGAGGGGATTACAAAAAAAAGCCGGGCAAAGGGCAAGAGCCTCCAGTCCCTGTACATCACCATGCAGCTCTTTGAGGACAGAAAGAAGTACGGTCTGGAGATTACCGCAGACTATTACGACTATATTCTGAACATGGCGGTGCAGACCTACAGCCGCACCAGACTTCAGAGCGACGAGGTAAAGCGGGCCATATTTACCGTGTATGGCGATTTCCTGGATAAGAACTTCCGGGGCTGGAATACGGAGAACAGAAGGCTGAGCTGCCTGGAAAAAGCTCTTAGACAGGGCGACTACGGCAGCTACTTGGCCTACTGCCAGCTGCATTGAATCAATAGGACCCAGGCCGGACACGGCCCGGGCCCTGTTGATTTTTAGAGGCCCATAGCCGTAGACGGCCTAAAATAAAGCCGGGGAGAAATATGAATCACCGGCTGGAGCCGGCAGCATACCGCCGGCGTATGCCGTGGGAGTGGCGCCGCCAGGAGAAAAAATTAAGATTAATTAAGCTGCCGTAAAACTTGTTTATTTAATTTTATCTGCTATTGCTTTATGTAAACTATGATGATATAATTCTTTTGAAAATTCTGTTACAGCTTGAAACTTTTTGGTTTAAAACCAGTCATATATATCAGCAGAAAACAGAAACTGCAATGGAGGATGAGAAAGATGATGAGCAAGAAGATCAAGGGCCTTTTCTCTGCGGCCCTGGTGCTGTGCATTATGCTTACGCTGTTTTCCCTGGGGGCCTATGCGGCCAACGCCAATGTGAGCTGCACCCTGAACCAGGACGTAGGTTCTGTAATGGTGTATAAAGGCACAAGCAATATTCAGAGCTGCAGCTATAACGGGAGCATACCCAGCGGTCTCCAGCTGAGCTATATTGGAGCGGATATCTACCTTGCCGGCACGCCCACAAGCACTGGCAGCTACAGTTCGGATATAAGCATGGTCACAGACGCCGGGAACGTCACTTTCACACTGACCATCACCGTATCGGAGGCTGTTGTGCCTGCGCCCACCCAGGCCCCTATACAGACCAACCAAAGGCCGGTGATCACCAAAAACCCCACCGGCGAAACCGTTGAGGTAGGGGGCACCGCCCAATTTGTGGCCAGGGCAGACGGAGCCACCAGCTTTGTCTGGCGTATTGTCAGCGCCGATACCACAAATACCGTCACCGCTGCCGAAGCCCCTTCCTATTTCGGCGTGACTGTCAGCGGCCAGGACACCGAGCGCCTGACTCTCAGCAACATACCTAAGTCCATGAACGGCTGGGCCATTGAGTGTAAGTTCACCAATGCTGCCGGCTCCTCCTATACTACCGGCGCCATTCTGACCGTCACCGGCGGGACTACCAATTCCAATAATAACAACAGCAATACCAATACTTCCGGCAATAATACAAGCAATAATAATACTACCAATACCGACCTGAAGGCCCCAACTATCAGCACCCAGCCCAAGGGGGCCCAGCTCAGCGCCGGGGAGAAAACCACCCTCAGCGTCACCGCCTCCGCTCCTGCCACCGGAACCCTGACTTATCAGTGGTATAGTTCCGATACAAGCAGCATGAGCGAAATCAAGGCCATTGACGGGGCTAACTCCGCCAGCTATACTCCCACCCAGACCGATGGCACCAAGTATTACTGCGTGGGCGTGTGGGTCAGCAAGGACGGACAGAAGAGCACCACCACCTATTCCCCCCTGGTTGAAGTGAGCTACGGCGGCAGCGCAGGCGGGCAGCAGTCCGGCGAGCTGGTGCTGGACGACGCAAACTCCACCTCTGCCCCCGGAGCCACTGCCACGCCTACCGCTAACCCCAGCCCCACTGTGTCCCCCACTTCCAGCCCCGAGGCGGACAACGGCAATTATGACCGGGGCAACAGCTCCACATTGATATTCTACATAGTTGTCGCCGGCCTTGCGCTGCTGGCAGTAGGCGGCATACTCATCTATTTGATAGTCGTCAATTCCCGCAATGGCAAGGGTGACGACGACTAAAGCCCTAAAGCCGATATAAAGAATTAAAAGGAAGGTCCCGCTGCATACCTGCAGAGGGACCTTCCTTTTATCCTGTTGGCCCGGATAATTGGTTTTAAATCAGCCCTATCCTTTTAACAAAAGCCAGGAAGGTCTCCCGATATTTTCCCTCGTCGGCTAAAAAGCTCATACCGTGCCCGGCGCCGGGAACGGTTAGCAGCATTTTAATATCCGAGGCGGAGGCCCTGTAATTCTCAATGGCCATGGAGCAGGGGACAAGACGGTCATCCTCTCCGTGTACAATAAGCAGGGGTATTTTACTCTTTGCCAGGGAAGAGAGGGGTGAACAGCTCTCCGGGTCAAAACCTCCAAACAGCAGGGCTGAGAGCCGCAATGCCAAAAGACTGAGCTTTACCGGCAAGTGCAGCTTCTTCGCCATGAGTTCCATCATGCCTCTTATCGAGCTGTAGCCGCAGTCGCAGATAAGGCCCTTCACCTGAGCAGGCAACAGTTCGGCGCTCATCATAATGGTGGATGCCCCCATGGAGCAGCCCGCCAGGAGTATGGGCGTATTCTCTCCCAGCCTGTGGGAGATATAATCCACCCAGCGCAGACAGTCCTGTCTCTCCTTGATGCCCATGCTTATCACCCGGCCCTGGCTGAGCCCGTGGGAGCGCATGTCCGGCAGGAGCATGTTCCAGCCAAGCTCCATAGTCAGCTTGAATAGACCGGAGCAATCCCTGTAAGCCATGCTGCGGTAGCCGTGAAACATGATTATTACCGGAGAGCCTTGACGCCCCTGATAAAATTTACCCGCAAGCTCCAAGCCGTCGTCTGATTTTATGTAAACCTGCTCATAGGGATAGGAGAGGATATTATCCACCAGCGCCAGTATCTGGTCTTTATGCTGCTGATACTGGGAATTGGGGGAGACCGCTCTGGGGTCGTCGTCGGGGCCGGAAGTACGGCCGAAAGCCTTTTTATAGCAGAGGTACAGGAACAGAAGCAGAAGCAATAAAATAAGCAGAGCGTAAATCATTTTCATCACCCGTACACATTATGGCACAGATTCAAAAACAATTCAACGCTCTGCCGAAGGATTTGTCGAATTACTGTTTCTTAATGTTATTTGGAGAGCAGAACCTGGTCGGAATCCACTTGGGTTCCGGCCAGCTGGGCAAACTTCTCCATGAGCATTTGCTTGGTGAGTTTTTTCTTCTCCTCGCCGCTGATGTCCAGAATAATGCTGCCCTCGTTCATCATGATGAGCCGGTTGCCGTGGCGTATAGCGTCGGACATGTTGTGGGTTATCATCATGGCGGTGAGCTGATTTTCCTGGACTATCTTGTCGGAGAGCTCCAGCACCTTGGCGGCGGTGGAGGGGTCCAGGGCGGCGGTGTGCTCGTCCAGCAGCAGGAGCTTGGGCTTTTGCAGGGCGGCCATGAGCAGAGTCAGAGCCTGGCGCTGTCCGCCGGAGAGAAGGCCCACCTTCACGGTCATCCTGTCCTCGAGGCCCAGATTCAGGCTTTTGAGCTTATCCCGGTATGTCTCCCGCTCGGCCTTTGTGACGCCCCAGCTGAGCCCTCTGCGCTGTCCCCGGCGCAGAGCCAGGGCCAGGTTCTCCTCCAGCTGCATGTTGGGGGCTGTGCCCATCATGGGGTCCTGAAAGACCCGGCCAATTAGTTTGGCCCGTTTGTGTTCCGGCAGGGCGGTGATATCCTCCCCGTCCAGGATTATCCGTCCCTTGTCCACGGCCCAGACTCCGGCAATGGCGTTGAGCATGGTGGACTTGCCGGCGCCGTTGCCGCCGATGACGGTGACAAAGTCTCCGGGCTTGAGATGTAGGGACAGGTCGGAGAGGGCAATCTTTTCGTTTATAGTGCCTGGGTTAAAGGTCTTATACAGGTGTTCCAGCTTAAGCATTGGTGCTGCCCCCTTTCTTTTTCAAACGGGCAAAGGAGGATTTAGACTGTTCCCGGAGATAGGGGACCGAAAGGAACACGGCCACGATAATGGCGGTAAAGAGCTTCAGGTCGTTGGAGTTGAGCTTGAGCCACAGCACTATAACCACTACGGCGTAATAGAGTATGCCGCCGATGACGGTAAAGCTGAGGATACCGTAGAAGTTCAGATGCTTGCCCAGCAGGGCCCGCCCCACCACCTCGCCGATAATAACGGCGGCGAGGCCGATAACGATGGCGCCCCTGCCCATGTTGATGTCGGCAAAGCCCTGATACTGGGCCATGAGCCCGCCGGAGAGGGCCACGATACCGTTGGAGATGGACAGGCCCAGCACCTTCATTGAGTTCACATCTATGCCCTGGGCGCGGCTCATGGCCGGATTGTTGCCGGTGGCCCGGAGGGCGGAGCCCTGCTCGGTGCCGAAGTACCAGTAGAAGAAGCTCACCAGGGCAAGGGCAATGAGAAAGCCGGTGAGAATGGCGGAGGGCACGCTGCGGGAAGAAAGCACGAGATCATATTTATCCACGCTCACCGCCTTGTTGGCAGCCATGCCCATAATGTGCAGGTTAATGGAGTAGAGGGAGAACTGGGTGAGTATACCGGCGAGGATGGCAGGTATGCCCAGCTTGGTGTGGAGCATGCCGGTGCAAAAGCCTGCGGCCACGCCGGCTATCACTGCCACCAGCAGGGCTGCCCAGGCGGGCCAGCCTGCCAGTATCAGCATCACAGTGCAGGCGCCGCCGGTGGTAAAGGAACCGTCCACCGTCAGATCCGCCACATCCAGAAGCCTGAAGGTTATGTAAACTCCAAGAGCCATCAGGCCCCATATCAGACCCTGAGCCACGCCGCCGGGCATATTTTTAAGCAGCTTCAGAAAACTCAGGGAAGAGAAATATACCGCTATACTCACTTGGATTCTCCTTTATTTTTTCTTTCTGGCAGAGCTCAGCAGAGGGAAGGACTCACTCCACAGAGACAGCCACGTAATCCTCGGGGACGGTGACGCCCAGGGTCTCGCAGATGGAGGCGTTGTACATCTTGGTGGTCTGGGGAGCGTAGCGGATCTCCATGGTAGAGATATCGGCGCCCTCGGTGAGAATCTCCAGGGCCATCTTGCCGGTCTCGTAGCCCAGGTCGTAGTAGGAGATGGACAGAGAGGCTACGCCGCAGCCCTTGCACAGGCCCTCCTCGCCGGCGACGATGGGCACGCCCTCTACCAGGGCCACGTTATTGATGGCCTCGGTGCAGGAGGCGGCGGTGTTGTCGGTGGGGATGTAGATGACG
>CALXGF010000008.1 GCA_944387735.1 uncultured Oscillospiraceae bacterium | reverse complement strand
AAATAGGCATAGTCCACCGGGCGAGCCTGGTAGCCCATCATGGCCCCGGTCCCCAGCATGGGAGTATAGAAGCTGGCAAAGTAAGCTCCGGCTATAAGCACTGTCATCACCAGCATATTGTTCACCGTCTGCCGTCCCTGGAACTTCATCATGCTGGTGGATATTATATTTTTATACCTGTGTTTTTTCCTGCTCCAGCCGTTGACCACCGTGTGCAGCAATATCATATAGAGTCCTGCCAGTGCGGGCAGATAGAATATGCCGGTAAGTCCCTCCGGGGGATACCAGTGCAGTCCTCTTATAAAGGCCACCGGGGCAATATAGCCCAAAAAGCCGCCCAGAGCCAGCATGGCTATGCCGCCCCAGCCGTACCAACGGGGTATATCGTGAATAGGTTCAGACTTTCGGCTCTCCTGAACCACATCAATGATGTTGGTCTTCATCACGGAGCGGCGGCCCAGGATGAAGAGGGCGGCAGTCACAAAGGCCGAAAAGGCCAGGGCCATCCCGTAGGACTGAGCGTCAAAACTCAGCGCCATCTCTTCAGTGTCCACCACGCAGAGGCGGAACAGCTGCCACAAGCCCAGAGCCAGAGGGCCGCCCAGAGCGGCTCCGGCAACGCAGGAGCCCAGGGCCATAGCTGCAAGTTCCTTCATTATCTGCCTTTTCAGCTGACTGCGCTTCGCCCCAAGGGCCAGAAATATCCCCGTCTCCCGGGACTTATGGCGGAAGAAGAGACTGGCTGCATATATGGTGAACACGGCGCAGCCGATGACCGCCAGGACAAATATCATCATCACCTGCTTGCGGGAATCTCCGCCTTCAGGCAGCACATTCAATATGGTAGGCGAGCGCATCATGCAGGCATAGGCTGTTATCAGCAGCACCGAGAAAAAGCAGCATCCTGAGAGGAGCCCATAATGTTTTATGCTTTTGCGGCGGAGCCGGCTGTAAACCTGAGTAAAGTTTTTCATGGTGTTCACTCCCTGCCCATCTCCCTGACGGAATCCAGCAGCTTGTCCTGAAAACTCAGCCGCTCCATGTCTCCTCTCTCCACAGTGCGCCACACCTGGCCATCCCGAAGGATGATGGCCCTGTCGCAAAAGGAAGCTGCGAAGCTGTCATGGGTCACCATGAATATCGTGGCGCCCATGGCCCGGCGCGCCTGGAGGAAGCTGTCTATCACCGCCCGGCTGGACTTGGAGTCCAGGTTGCCCGTGGGCTCGTCTGCCAGGATCATCATAGGTCTGTTTATAAGAGCCCTGGCCACGGCGGTGCGCTGCTTTTCCCCGCCGGAGATCTCCGCCGGGTACTTTTCCTCAATGGCGCTTATGCCGAATATACGGCACAGCTCCTCTGCCCTGCGTTCCGTGTCCGGGTCCACGGTACCGCCGATTATTGCAGGCAGCAGGATATTGTCCCTTACGCTCAGTCCGTCCAGCAGCAGAAAATCCTGAAACACGAAGCCCAGCTCCCGGTTTCTCACCGTGGCAAGCTGTTCCTCACTGAGCCTTGCAAGCTCGGTCTTGCCCAGCATTATGCTGCCCTTGTCGGCAGGTATATAGCAGGAGATGCAGTTTAAAAGTGTGGTCTTGCCGGAACCGGAAGGCCCCATCACTGCCACGAACTCCCCCTTGGCAATTTCAAAGGATACGCCCTTCAGCACTTCATAGGTGGTCTTGCCCACCTGATAGGATTTATGCAGGTCATTTACTTTAAGCATGTTTATCGCTCCCTTTCTGGCTCGATAATATAACGGCACGGGAGCGGCTGCAAACGGCCCTGTAATTTCAGGCGCTGCAGTTGTAAAGTTTGGCGGCGGATATGGGTCTCATGTAAAGTTTGGCGCCTTTGACGGCAAATTCGGTTTGACGTAGATAGCGGCATGTGGCACAATACTCTCAGTAAAAGCGGGTGATTACGATGTTGAGAATAGCAATATGCGACGACAGCCAGGATGCCAGGCTCAGCCTCCACGGGGCACTGGAGCGATCCCTGGACAGGCAGGGACAGCAGGGGGATATCTATGAGTTTTCCTCCGGAGAGGGTCTGCTGCGCTGGATGGAACGGCACGCCGGGGAGATTGACCTGGTGTTTCTGGATATGGAGATGGGCGAGATGGACGGAATGGAAACGGCAAAGAAGCTGAGAAGCGATTTTGAGAATATTCAGCTGGTCTTTGTGACCGCCTACTCCGACCGGGTCTTTGAGGGATATTCCGTCGGCGCTCTGGCCTATATAATGAAGCCTCCCAAGCCCCAGCAGCTGGATGAGGTCATAAGCCGCTGCCTGGCTGCCCTGCGCAGAGACAGCGGCAAGGTCTTTGTCTGCCGCAGCGGCGATGTGAGCTACAGGATACGGATAAAGGACATCCTATATTTTTACTCCGACCGGAGGCAGCTGACCTGCGTAGCCCGGCAGAGAAGCTATACCTTTTACAGCAAGCTGGATGCAGTGCAGCAGGAATTGGGCGAGGGCTTTGTGCGCATACACCAGCGCTATCTGGTGAATTCCGGTGCGGCGGATGCCATGAATGGCAGCGAGGTCTCCATCGGAGAGATCACTCTCCCCGTTAGCCGCTCCTGCCAGCACAGCGCCATGCTGGCCCTCACCCGCGCGTCTTTGGAGGAAAGACCATGCCCGGAAGATTGACTGCAATTTTAATTGACGTCCTTGCGCTCCTGCTGATGCTTGCCGACGGGCTTTTTGTGTATCTGCTTACCTCGCCCTTTGTGGCCTTTCGAAAAGGCAGATGGCCCAGGCTGGTGCTCTTACTGCTGTATTCCGGCAGTTGCAGCATGGTGATATGGATAGGCGACCCCAATGTGCTCTACACCATGCTGGTCTTCTTCCCCTGTTTCCTCCTCATCGCTCAGGGGCAGCCGGCTCAGCGTCTGGCCCTGGCTGCAATATCCTTTTGCTATATCATGTCTGTATGCGCAATTATTGACAGCTATGTATACAGGCTGGATTATTATGATTATATTGTCCGCCTGCTGCGCCCGGTGGTTTTCGGCGGCATATACTTTTTCTTCAGAAAGCGTTTGCCCGGCGAGCCTGTGAGCCTCTCCTCCGGCCTGTGGAAGCTTATGCTGGGTCTGGCGGTTATGCCCTTTTTTTCCCTGGTCGCCGTGGTTGGCCTCACCTATTACCGCTATGACTCATTAGTGTATATCGTGTCTAAAAATCAGGGGCTTGCCGTGCTGCCGGCGGTGCTGTTAGGCTCTCTCCTGCTGCTGCGGGCCATACTCACCATGGCGGACTATGAGAGACTTCAGAGCGAGAGCCGCCTCTCAGCCCTGCGGGAGATGTACTATCAGGGATTACAGCGGGAGCAGAACCAGGTTCGGACTCTGCGCCACGATATGAGAAACCATATGGCAGTGCTTCAGGGTCTGCTGGATAACGGTGATACCGGCAAGGCAGAAGAGTATCTGAGGGAACTGCTGGGCTCCGCCGCTCTGTCCGGCGGCAG
>CALXGF010000007.1 GCA_944387735.1 uncultured Oscillospiraceae bacterium | reverse complement strand
TGGCGCTGCCCCCGTCGCTGAGCTCCACGGGCACGGACATGATGTTCTCACTGGCGGAGATGATGCTGCGGCGGGAGAAGTTGTTGAAGGCCCAGTCGTACATGGCTATGGTGTCGTCGAAGTTGTAATACTTTTCTATCTGGGCGTTCAGCTCCCCATCGCAGCCCATGGCCACTGCCAGCAGGCGGATGTCTCCCCGCTGGGCGGTGGACACCAGGCAGTAGCCTGCCGCGTTGGTGTAGCCGGTCTTGACGCCGGAGGCCCCCTCATAGAGGTAGCTGCCGTTCCTGGCGTAGTAGGCATTGTCGGTGAGAAGGGCGTTGGAGTTGGGGAAGGGGTTGCCCCCGTTCACCTCGGGGTTGGAGGACTGGTAGCTGGTGGTGTTGGCCATCTCCATGAACATGGGGTACTTCATGGCCTCCACGGTCATCAGGTACAGGTCGTAGGCGGAACTGTAGTGGTTGTCCGCAGGCAGACCGTTGGGGTTTACAAAGTGGGTGTTGACGCAGCCCAGCTCTGCCGCCTTGGCGTTCATCTCCTCCACAAAGGCGCTGATGCTGCCGGAGATGTAGGTGCCCAGCACGTTACAGGCCTCGTTGGCGGAATGGAGCATGGTGCAGTAGAGCAGATCTTTTACAGATACCTGCATTCCGGGAGTTATGCCGGCGGTGCTGCTGTCCTCCGCCATACCGGAGAGGCAGTCGTCCTGGGCGGTAACGATGTCCTCAAGGCCGATGCGCCCCTGGTCCAGGGCCTCCAGGGCCAGGAGAGTGGTCATTATCTTGGTGAGGCTGGCGGGGGCCCGCTGCTCATCTTTGTTCATTTCAAAGAGGACATTTCCCGTGTCCAGGTCCACCAGCAGGGCGGCCTTGCCGTTGAGACTGGGCGCCTCCAAGGCGTAGGCTCCCGGAGCGGCAAAGGCCATGACCAGGCATATTATCAGCATTAGGGGAAAGATACGGAAAATTTTCATTTTGTTCTCCCGTTTTCTCTGGAATATGGTATAGTAACAATGTATAATATGTGCATACCCCATTATTATAAAATTTTTCGGGGAAAAATGCAACAGAAAGTTCCTGGTGTCATATCGGGTTTAAAATTTTAAAAACAGGGCGGTTTGCTTATATGAAGATCCTGGTGGTTGACGACGAAAAGCTGCTGGTAAAGGGAATAAAATTCAATCTGGAAAATGAGGGCTACACCGTGGATGCCTGCTACGACGGGGAGACGGCGGTGGAGTTGGCCCGGAAAGGGGAATACGACCTCATTATTCTGGATCTGATGATGCCAAAAAAGGACGGACTGGAGGCATGCCAGGAGATACGCAGCTTTTCCACCGTGCCGATAATCATGCTCACGGCCCGCAGCCAGGATGCGGACATGCTCATGGGCTTTGAGTCCGGAGCCGACGACTATGTGACCAAGCCTTTCAACATCCTGGCTCTGAAGGCCAGGGTGCGGGCCCTGCTGCGCCGGGCCTCCATTGCCGCCGTCCCGGAGCATGAGGAGCAGAAGCTGCTGAAGGCCGGGCACATCAGTCTGGACGAGCAGGGACGCCGGGCCATGAAGGCCGGCCAGGAGGTGGAGCTGACCATGAAGGAGTTTGACCTTATGCTCTTCCTCATGAAGAACCCCGGTAAGGTCTATAGCCGGGAGAGCCTGCTGGACCTGGTCTGGGGCTATGACTACCAGGGGGATACCCGCACCGTGGACGTACACGTGCGCCGTCTGAGAGAGAAACTGGAGCTTAACCCTGCCAAGCCCAGGTATATCCTGACCAAGTGGGGCGTGGGCTACTACTTCGCCCAGTAAGGGAGGAGGCGGCATATGAGGAGCCTGCGCTTCCAATTTTTCTTTTTTCTGGTGATATTGCTGATAGTGCTGCTGCTGATGCTGAACGTCTTCCCCATCACATCCTCCAGGGACACGGTGTTTCAGGAGAAGGAGAGCTCCATCTCCGGCCAGGCGGCCATATTGGCGGCCTCTCTGGCCAAGCTGGACAAGCCCAATCAGGCCAGCGTGGGCGAGGTGCTGCGGCTGCTGGATATCTCCGGCTTTGAGCGCACCGTGGTGGTGGACGACGAGGGCGTCACGCTGTATTATACCTACGGCACCGCCCCTGCGGAAAATGAGGCGCAGGATCTGGATACTGCGCTGCAGAGCAAGACGGTTTTTCGCTCCGATTACGACGGAGAGGCTTTCCTCAGCAGCTATGCCATCCCCATCAGCCGTCAGGGGGCCATAACCGGGGCGCTGTACCTGCTGGAACGGGATGTGGAGCGGGCGGTGATAATCATGGACGTGGAGAGCCAGATAAGGATAATTTCCGCCATAATAGTTTTGACGGTGCTGGCCCTGGCGGTGATCTTCTCCTCGGTTATCCTGCGGCGCATACACGAGCTTTCCAACTCCATGCGCATAGTGGCCGCCGGGGATTACAGCCACCGGCTTCAGACCAGCGGCAGAGACGAGCTGACGGATCTGGGCAACGAGTTCAATTCCCTCACCCAGCGGCTGGACGCCACGGAGCGGGAGCGCCGCCGCTTCGTCTCCGACGCCTCCCATGAGCTGAAAACGCCTCTGGCCTCTATCCGTCTGCTCTCCGACAGCATAGTGCAAAACGAGAACATGGACACGGAGACGGTGCGGGAATTTGTCACCGACATCGGCAACGAAGCCGAGCGTCTCCAGCGCACAACGGAAAAGCTGCTGGACCTGTCCCGTCTGGACGACGACATCCAGGTCATGCCGGAGCCTGTGGACGTAAAACAGGTGGCGGTGGACGCTCTGGTGCTGCTGAACCCTCTGGCAAAGGAGAGAAAGATAAGGCTGCGCTGCGAGCTGGAGGAGGGCTGCGTGGTCATGGCCACGGTGGACGACATGTTCCATATAATTTTCAATCTCATAGAAAACGCCATAAAATACAATGTGGACCAGGGCGGCGTTTTTGTAAAGCTGGAACAGAAGGACGACAGGGTGCAGCTCACCGTGGAGGACACGGGCATAGGCATCCCGGAGGAGGACAGGTACAATATCTTTACCCGTTTTTACCGGGTGGACAAGGCCCGCTCCAGGGAAGCCGGGGGCAGCGGCCTGGGACTGAGCATAGTTCATGCGGCGGTGAAGGCCCACGGAGGCACCATCATGGTGGGAGAGAACAAGCCCCAGGGCTCACGCTTTACCGTGAGTTTCCCGAAGGCGACGGAGGAAGAGACAGGCATATGAACAATATAGGAAGAATACAGGAAAAGCTGGCGGCCCTGGGTTTGGAGGGCCTGCTGATAACGGAGGAGAAGAACCAGCGCTACGCCTCCGGCTTCCCCTTTACCGACGGGGCGGTACTGGTGGGCCGGGAGAAAGCCTGGCTCATCACCGATTCCCGGTATATAGAGGCGGCGGAAAAGGCGGCGGGGTCTGCCCTTACGGTGCAGCTCTACGACCGGCGGCAGCCTTTGAAGGAGCTTTTGCGCCGGGATATAAAGGAGGCCGGGATAGAACGTCTGGCCGCCGAGGAGGACAAGCTGAGCCACCGGGAATATCTGGAATATGAAAAGGCCCTGGGTCTGGAGTTCAAGCCCTGCGGGAACATGCTTCGGGAGCTGAGAGCCTCCAAGAGCGAGGAGGAGCTGCGGTACATGCAGCAGGCCCAGGACATAGCGGAGCTGGCCCTGGAGGATGTGCTCCATGTGATAAGGCCGGGGATGACTGAAAGAGAGGTGATGGCGGAGCTGGTGTACTCCATGCTGCGCCACGGCTCCGAGGGCAATTCCTTCGACCCCATCGTGGTGACCGGAGAAAAGACCAGCATGCCCCACGGGACGCCCGAAGATAAGCTGATAAAGGCCGGGGATTTTGTGACCATGGACTTCGGCTGCCTGAAAAACGGCTACTGTTCCGACATGACCCGCACCGTGGCGGTGGGCCATGCTACGGAGGAGATGAAGCGGGTGTACGATATCGTGCTGAGGGCCCAGCTGGCGGGGATAGCCGCCGCCAGGCCCGGCATACCCGGCCGGGAGATAGACGCCGCCGCCAGGAAAGTAATAGAGGAGGCCGGCTATGGGGCCTGGTTCGGCCACGGCTTCGGCCATGGCCTGGGCCTGGACATCCACGAATACCCCAGCGCAAACCCCTCCGGACTGGCTCCCATGCCGGAAGGGGCGGTATGTTCCGCCGAGCCGGGGATATATCTGCCCGGTCGTTTCGGCGTGCGTATCGAGGACGTGATGGTCCTGGAAAAGGGCGGCAGCCGCCTGCTCACCAAGGCTAAAAAGGAGCTTATCATCCTGCCTGCCGGGGGCTGAAGGGGCGATTTTGACAAATAATACTTGCAAAACAAAGACGGATACTGTAAAATGTCTGAGATAAATATAAATTAATTTGGGAGGTCCCTTTTATGATTACAGCAGGCGATTTCAGAAACGGCGTCACCTTTGAGATGGACGGCCAGGTCATGCAGGTCATCGAGTTCCAGCATGTCAAGCCCGGCAAAGGCGCAGCCTTTGTGCGCACCAAGATGAAGAACGTCATCACCGGCGCCGTCACCGAAACTTCCTTCAACCCCACCGCAAAGTTCGAGAACGCCACCGTGGACCGCATGAATATGGAATACAGCTACTCCGACGGCGATCTGTACTACTTCATGAATCCCGAGACCTATGAGCTGGAGCCTGTGGACAAGGCGGTCCTGGGGGACAACTTCAAGTTCGTCAAGGAGAATATGGAGTGCACCATCTACTCCTACAAGGGCAAGGTTTTCAACGTGGAGCCTCCCTTCTTCGTGGAGCTGGAAGTCACCGAGACCGACCCCGGCTTTGCCGGCAACACCGCAACCAACGCCACTAAGCCCGCCACTCTGGAGACCGGCGCCGAGATCAAGGTGCCCCTTTTCATCGAGCCCGGCGAGAAGGTGAAGATCGACACCCGCACCGGCGAGTATTTGTCCAGGGCATAAGCAGGCGCCGGCGCAGAAGCCCCGGCAGAGGGAGCACATTTTGGCTCCCGACCTTACAGGAAGCAAATTTTGTTCAGTAAAAAGGAGGTTTTCCAAATGACTGTAGTTGAAAAGGCCGCATATCTCAAAGGCTTGGTAGAAGGTCTGGGCATTGAGCCCGATTCCAGAGACGGTAAGCTCTGGGGCGCCCTGGGCGAGCTGCTCACAGATATGGCTCATGAGATCGAAGACCTTCAGGCCACCGACATGGACCATGCCGAGGCCCTGGATGAAATGGCCGAGGAGCTGAGCTATCTGGAGGATCTGGTCTGCGATCTGGATGAGCCGGAGGACTTCGAGGACGAAGACTGCGACGGCGACTGCGATTCCTGCGGCCTCTGCGACGAGGACCTGGACGATGAGGAGGACGAGGAGGACGACGAGGATGAGCCGGAGTATGACGGCGTCATCTACGATGTCACCTGCCCCGTCTGCGGAGAGGAGATCAGCTTTGACGAGGAGACCCTGGACAAGGGCTCCATTGAGTGCCCCTCCTGCGGGGAGACCCTGGAGTTTGATCTCAGCGACGAGGAGGACCGGGACTAAAGTCCCCTCCAGGCCGGAGAGACGCAGGAAAAACGACAATTTATAATCCGGTTTTATCTGATTATATAGGTACAAAAGAGGCCCCGCCGATAGCTCGGCGGGACCTCTCAGCTTGTCAAAAAAGCCTTTAAAGGCTTTTTTGACTGCGCTTCTCCCGCCAAGCATTTTGCCCAGGGCAAAATGCTGCTGCGCCCGAAAAGCCTTGATTTTCAAGGCTTTTCGGTGGCGGGTTATTGTATCACGAGGCGGGCCTTGCCCCCTCGCGCTCCCCCGCTGCTCTATTGTTTTGCACCAGAAAATAGTTTTTTGATAGTCTCAGAGGCCCCGCCGATAGCTCGGCGGGGCCTCTTTTGTACCTCATATCTGTTTTATTTATCCCGGCTTTTCTCCGGGATATTCAGTCTGGAGCTGAGACGGCGGCACAGGGCCTCCCACGCCGGCACGAAAAAGCGATCGGTGACATGCTGCCATAATCGGCCCACCGTCTTTTGCCGGAGCAGCTCTATAAGGGAACCGGCCAGATATACTGACAGGACGGCCCCCAGAGTGTGGAGAGGCAGCCAGGGAGAGCCGGCAAACTGGGAGCTTTTGAATACTCCCTGCCACATGGAGCGGATAAGCTGATTGTCGTGAAAAAGGTATACGCCGAAGGCCAGGGCGGCAAAGGAGTTTATTGTTTTGCTGTACGTCGGCCTGAAGCTTAAAAAGCACAGGAACATCTCAAGGGGCAGGACATAGATAAAGATACCGTTTTGGGGCAGATAGTTGGAGTAACGCAGGAAAAACTCCAGGCCGAAATGCTGCCACAGGAAATTGGCTGCCAGCACCCAGGCCCAGCACAGGCCCAGGAGGACAATGAAGATATACCGGTGCTTCCGGCGACCGGACCCCTCCTCCGGGCCGTAAAGGCGGACGTAGCCGGCGGTGAGATAGAGGGCGATGAAGCGGGCGAGGGTGCTGCTGTAGCTGAGATGTATAGCGAAAAGGCTGGGCAGGAAAGTGTAGATTATCAGCAGCACCACGATGGCGGACAGCAGAAGCCGCTGTCCGGCATTTTTGATAAAGCAGTTGAGATAGGGAGACAGGAGCATGAGCAGGAAGAAACTGGTGGCAAACCAGTAATACCCCTTGCTTATGGGCAGCAGGGACATGGACAATATCTCCCGGGTGACCAGGCCGCTGGAGGGAAAGAACACAATGAACAGCAGCAAGCTGCCCAGGGTATAGAACCACAGCTGTCCCATATAAAGGGAGAACTTTCTGAAGCTGTATCTTTTGTCCACCATATAGTAGCCGGAGATAAGCACAAAAACGCTTACGCCAAACTGCCCGCCCAGGGAGAGCAGCTCCACCAGGGCCTTGTTGGGGGAGTACACCAGGTCCTGGGAATAAAAGCCGTATATGGCATAATGATAGGCCACTATCATCAGCATGCAGATTATTCTCAGCAGTTCCATAGAACTGTTTCTCATAGGGGAGCGGGCTTCAGAACTCATTTTTGCCTCCGTGCCATGGAAGTGTCATTTATCATTGGAAGGGGAGAGCAGGCGCAGCAGCGGGCTGCGGAGCAGCCTGTCCAGGGGCAGGTATATCCAGTGCAGCGCCTGGGCCATTATCAGGGAGGACAACAGGGATAAAGGAACCAGAACCAGTATCCATATGAATCTGTCCTCCGGCCTTGGAAAGTGGGGGACGAATTCCCGGTAGATTATGCCGTCGCTTATCCAGGAGAGCAGGTACGCCGCAAATGACAGCTCAGCGATCTTATATATCAGCCGGGAGGCCGGATGCGGCAGAGCCCGCAGGTCCAGGGAGGCCATGGCGGCAAACAGCAGCAGGGAAACCAGATACACCTGGTAGTGGTCGTAGTGGACCATGTCGTAATTGACGGCCTCGCCGTGAAAAAGGAACTGATTGAGCAGGGCGAAAAGAGGAATGACCGCAACCAGCGCCAGGAAAAAGCGGGAGGGCTTTTCCCTTTTCAGGTATTCTCCCAGATAGGCCCCGGTGAAATAGTAGCAAATGGGATAGAGCTTGGCCCACCAGATGGAATAGAGGTGGAAGAAGCTGTTGAGCAGGGAGGGCAGCACCGACAGGGCGAAAAAGCTGAATACCAGGACCTGCTTCTGCCGCCTGCCGGAGCAGCCATGGTACATCATATTCAAGAAGGGCATCATCAAAAACAGCCCGCCGTAGAGCAGCACATACCATGCGTAACCGTCGATCTCAAAATTGATAAGGCCGCTGAGCATCTCTCTGGGGCTCAGGGGATTGCCAAGATACAGAGCCTCGAATATGATGCAAGCCAGGGAGCTGAGCAAATATATCTCCAATATCCTGAGCATGCCAAGATAGTACCGGGGCGAGAGCTTCTTGCCGCTGCACAGCCAGCCGCTGAGCATCAGGAAGAGGGGGACGCAGCTGGTGAAGAGCAGCCGTACGCAAGCCATGATAAAGTCTCCCGCTCCGTCTATGCTTACAGTGTAGAAACCGGAGTTGTCGTAGTAGTGCATGATGAGCACGGCTACCAGGGCAAAGCTGCGGATAAGGTCCAGGTTTAGGTCGTGTTTCTTTTCTGTCATCTGTCGCTCCTTGAAGTGAGAGGGTCTTTGCCGGCAAAGAAAGCTTTTTTTCCCAATGCGGCGGTGAAGCGGGCCACGGGAGTATATATCCAGTCCACCAGCTGGGCGCCCAGCAGGGCGGATATGAGGGAGACGGGTACGGTTAGAAACAGCCATTTATACCTGGGAGCCCCGGCGGGTACCGCCGCCATAAGCAGGGGGTAAATAAGACTGTCGGGTATCCAGGTGAGCAGGTAGGCCGGGAGAGTCAGGTCCGAGACCTTTTTGAGACACCAGGCCACGGGGCCGGAGCTGCTTTTCAGCCGGAGCCGGTAGAGGATGATAAAGAGGAGAACCGAGAGGATGTATACCTCCCAGGTATCCTGATATACGCCGATGAGGGCGGCGCCCTGGGCCTCATAGTGGAGGTAGAAGAAGAGGCTGTAAGCCGCCAGAAAGGCCAGCAGGCCCAGGGCGGCCCGGCCTGGCCTTATCTCCGGCATATACTCGCTGAGATAGGCGCCGGTGAAGTAATAACAGAGGGGATAGAGCCGGGCCCACCAGATAGAGTAGAGCTGGAAATAGGTGTTGAGCAGGGAGGGCAGCACCGACAGGGCGATGAAGCTTAATACCAGGACCTGCTTTTGCCCCTTGGAGGCGCAGCCGTGGTAGGCCATGTTGAGAAAGGGTATCATTATAAACAGGCCCAGGTACATCATTATGTACCAGGCGTAGTCGCAGCAGCTGTAGTTTAGCAGGGCGCTGAGCATTTCCCTGGGGCTGCGCCGGGCGATGCCGCTGAGCTGCTCGAATATAAGGCAGGCCCCGCCGCAGACGATATAGATGACCACTATGCGTATCAGCCCCAGATAGTAGCGGGCGGAGAGCCGCTTTTTATTGTTGAGGTAGCCGGAGAGCATCACATACAGGGGGATACAGCAGGTGAACAGGGTCTTGACGGCTATCATCAGCCGGTCGGGCCAGCTGTAGAGCAGCTGCTGGTAGAGCCCGGTGTGGTCCAGAGAGTGCATAATAGGCACCATCAGCAGGGCAGCACAGCGGATGAGGTCAAGATTCAGATTTCTGCTTTTAACTGTCGTCATATAAACTAAGCCTCACTTGACCACAACATTCTCGCCGCCAAGGAGCTCTTTGAGTTCATCCACCAGAGCCTGGTGGATAAGGCAGCGGCAGCCCATGCGCTTTTTCTCCGCAGCACAGTAGAGTATCATCTGCTGCCGGCCGGGGAACATGGTGAGGATGAGCTGTATACGTTTGAGCCTGGGATCATTTTGTCCGGGGAGCTTTACCCACAGCTTCTTCTCCTCGGCCTGCGGGGCGGCCGGCTCCTGGCCGGCTGGGCCCTGGGCCTGCTGCGCATCGGAGATGGGGCGGATGCTCTCCACCATGAGCTGGGGCTCTTTCTCGTCCCGAGCGGAGATACGGCCCTTGACTATGATCGGGGCGTTGTCCTTTATATACATGCCGCCTTTGTCCAGAGCATTTTGAAAGGCGATGAGCTCCATGGCGCCGGTGTCGTCCTCCAGCTGGATATAGCTCATGAGGGTGTTGCTTTTCGTAGTGCGGGTCTTGGAGGAGGCCACCACTCCCGCTACGGTTATATACTGGTTGTCGGCAAAGCGCCGGGGCCCGCCCTCGGCGGCAAAGTCGGCCATGACGGCCCCCAGGGGCGCCGCCCCCATTTTCCGCACCGCATCCCTGTAGCCGTCCATAGGATGGCCGCTGAGATAGAGGCCGGTGGTCTCCTTCTCCATGGCCATCAGCTCCATGGGGCTGTACTCCTCCACCTGGGGGATGGCCACGGAGGCGGGGGCGTTGTTCTCCCCGGCCAGGCCGAAGAGATCCAGCTGCCCGGCGATATTGTCCCGCATGGACTGGGCAATGCTGTCCAGCACCGCCCCGGCTATCTGGATGAGGGCCTTGCGCTTGTAACCCAGGCTGTCGAAGGCCCCGGCTTTGATGAGGTTTTCCACGGCCCGGCGGTTCAGCTCCCGGCCGTTCATTCTCCGGCAGAAGTCGTCAAAGCTCTTGAAGGGACCGTTTTCCCGCCGGTCCGCCACCAGGGACTCTATGGCCCCCCAGCCTATGCCCTTTATAGCCACCAGGCCGAAGCGGATGTTTCCGCCGGAGACGGTGAAGTTGGCGTCGGACTCGTTCACATCCGGGGGCAGCAGCTTTATACCCAGCTCCCGGCACTCGGCGATGTACTCGGCCACCTTCTGGCTGTTGTCCAGTACCGAGCTCAGGAGGGCGGCCATGTACTCCCTGGGATAGTGACGCTTCATGTAGGCGGTGCGGTAGGCCACGATGGCGTAGCTGACGGCGTGGGCCTTGTTGAAGGCGTAGCTGGCAAAGTCCAGTATCTCGTCGTAGATGCTGTTGGC
>CALXGF010000006.1 GCA_944387735.1 uncultured Oscillospiraceae bacterium | reverse complement strand
AGGGGCCGGAGCCGGACTTGGTGTACACCTGGATGTTCTTGTCCAGGTCTACCAGGTACTGGATGCCTTCGTCATGGCCGTACTTCTGGATCATGGTGTTGATGACCAGCTTGGCGGTGCCGGCGGTATTGTAGTTGGACAGCCAGATCAGGCCCTCATACTCGGGCTTAAGCAGATCCTGCCAATCCTGGGGGGCCTCCAGGCCCATACGGTCCAGCTCGTCCTTATTGACCATGAAGCCCAGGATGCCCTTGTATATGCCGTACCAGCAGCCGTCGGGATGACGGTACATGTCGCCCATCAGGTGAGAGGCGTTCGCAGCCTCATAGGGCTCCAGCAGGCCCTCGGCAGCCACAACATTGTAGGGGTCGGTGGTGCCGCCAAACCAAACGTCGGCGGAGGGATTGCCGTTCTCTTCCTCTATCTTGGCCTGGACCTCGCCGGTGGACAGGCGCTGGTACTGGGTCTCTATACCGTAGAGCTCCTCAAACTTGGCGCAGGCGGCAGCCAGATACTCCTCCTCGCAGGAGCCATAAACCACCAGCTGGCCCTCAGCCTGGGCCAGGCTAACCAGCTCGTCGTCAGCAGCTCCCTCGGCAGCGGGCTCCTCGGCAGCGGGCTCCTCGGCAGGGGCCTCGGCGGCAGGCTCCTCGGCGGCAGGCTCCTCGGCGGCGGGCTGGGAGCTTCCGCAGGCGCACAGGGACAGGGCCATCAGCAGAGCAAGCAGCAATGCCAGAAACTTTTTCATTTGCGTTCCTCCTTAAAGATAATTTTTCAGCCCCGGAATTCTGTATATAACTCACAGAATTTTCTTCCGGTAAGATAGATAAATTGTATAGCTTATAAGAAAAACTGTCAACGCCCCCAGGTGCAATTAACAGTTTTTCAATAATTTTATCAGTTTTGTCCGACAAGTCCTCTCCGGCCGCCGCTGGTTAGACGCTTCTTTCCTGCATATTCTTACATAAATCGCTCAAAGTACTGGGCGATACTCTCCTTCAGCTTTTGGCGTGAGCTGCTCATCTCCTCTCTGAGTTCCCGGTATTCCTCCTTCAAATCCCGGTACTCCCGTTTCAGATCCATAAAGCGCTCCCTCTGTCTTTCCCGGTACTCGTCCCAGAGCTCCATGCTGTTGGACAGGGCCCGGATAAAGTCGTCGCTGGGCCTCTCATGCTGAGGATACAGGCCCCGGCGGTAGTTGTCAATGACGGTCTCGTAGCGGCGGCAGGCTTTTTCCACAGCTTCTTCCCAGGAGATGTACAGCCGGCTCTGGGCCTGAGTCCCCACCCGCTTTACAGTCTCCGGGCACCGGCACAATGTCTCCAGCTTCTCCGCCATGGAGCCGCTGTTCTCTTCTATAAGGAATCCTGTTTCCCCGTCTTCCACATCCTCGGCGGCGCAGCTGCCCCGGATGAGGACGCTGGCCAGGCCGCAGGCCGCAGCCTCCCTCACCACCAGGCCGTTGGTATCAAAGCTGGAGGGGAAGAGGAAGAGGTCGGCCCTGCAATACCAGGCTCTCACAATGTTCCGGTCATGGATGGCGGGGCAGAAAAACACCTTCTCTGCCAGTCCCAGTTTTTTGCTGTACTCCACTATTTCGTCCCGGTCGGCGCCTCCGCCCACAAAGACCATGCGGAAGTCCCGGCCCCCCTCCGCCAGCTCCTTCAAGGCGTCCAGGATTATGCGTATGCCCTTGTACCACATCATGCGTCCCAGGAAAAGAAACACCGGCAAACCCTCCGGCAGGTCATAATCCCGGCAGGTTTGAGCGACCAGTTCCTCATCTACCCGGCCCCGGGGCAGGTCCACACCGTTTGGCATTATCAGATAATCCCCCTGATAGCCAAGAGAGCGCAGATTTTCTCCAGCTCCCCGGCTCACCGTCCACACCTCGTCGCAGGCGGAGATGTTCTCCACCAGCAGCCGCTTGGCCTCCTCCTGCAAAAGCTTGCTGCTGACGGCCTTGGCTATGTCTATATCGAACTTGGTGTGGTAGGTCATCACCAGAGGGACGTCTATACGCTCCCTCAGGAGCCGGGAAAGCAGAGTAGAGCTTATGGGGCAATGGCTGTGGATTATATTGAAGCCCTGCTCGTCCAGACGCCGCTGGATCTCCGGGGAAAAGGGCAGGCCCGCCCTGTAGCCCACCAGCCTGGTGGTGTCCAGGCTGGGGTAGCGGCAGACGGGAAAGGGAAAGGCCGAGTCATCCGCCTGGGGATTGGAGGGGGTCACCACTGTGGCGGATCCGCGGCCGCCGTTTATTATCCCGGCATAGTTCACAACAGCGTTGGCCACGCCGTCTATTTCCGGGGGGAAGGAGTCGTTTACCAGGCAGACGTTGAGCTTTTCCATTTATTGGCCTCCTTTGAATTCTCATATTCATATTATAATCGAGGGCCGCTCCGATTTCAAGCTGCGCACACTGATTGACAATCCCGCCGCCGGGTGTTACCATCATATAAAAGTCACAGCAAAAGTCCGGCTCTTACCCTGTTCCGGGCTGAAAACAAGACGCAGGAGGATAATCCAATGTTCCGATTCAACCACTTTAATTTTAACGTCATGGATTTGGAGCGCAGCATCAAATTTTATGACCAGGCGCTGGGGCTAAAGCCGGTGCGGGAGAAAAATGCCCAAGACGGCAGCTACAAGCTGGTGTTCCTTGGGGACGGAGAGAGCGACTTCTCCCTGGAGCTGACCTGGCTGAGAGACCGGGATAAGCCCTACGACCTGGGAGAGGGGGAATTCCATCTGGCCTTCACCGTGGAGGACATGGACGCCGCCCACGCAAAGCATGAGGCCCTGGGATGCATCTGCTTTGAAAACACCGCCATGGGGGTATACTTCATTGAGGACCCCGACGGCTACTGGATAGAGATAGTACGGAAAAAATAAGCCGGATATACACATTATAGACAAAGGAGAGGACAGCCATGCAGGACATACTTATAGTCGTAGATATGCAGAACGACTTTATAGACGGCGCCCTGGGCACCAAGGAGGCCATAGCCATTGTACCGGGAGTGAAAGAGAAGATAGCTTCTTTTAACGGCCCGGTGATATTCACCAGAGATACCCACCCGGAAAATTACATGGAGACCCAGGAGGGCAGAAATCTCCCCGTGCCCCACTGCATCAAAGGCTCCCAGGGCTGGCAGATACGAGAGGAGCTGGATGCGCTGCGGAAAACCCAGCCGGTGGACAAGCCGGGCTTCGGCTCCGTGGAGCTGGGGCGGATGCTGCTGGAGATGAACGAAAAGGAGCCCATAGGCTCCGTCACCCTCGTCGGCCTTTGCACCGACGTGTGCGTCATCTCCAACGCCCTGATAATCAAGGCTTTCCTGCCGGAGGTGCCGGTGAAGGTGGACGCCGCCTGCTGCGCCGGTATAAGCCCCCGGAGCCATGACAACGCCCTTTCCGCCATGGCCATGTGCCAGGTGGAGATTCTCAACAGTCAGGGGGAGACTTGAATGGAAGACCTGAAGCTGAGAAAGAAAAACCTGATAATGTTCCCCCTGGGCACAGTGGGCAGGGACATGGTGTACAATCTATTCACCAGCCAGCTGCTCACCTTCGTGCTCTTCACCCGCTTTCTCACCGCCGCCCAGCTCACCGCCATCACCGCCATAATGGTTGCGGCCCGTATCTTCGACGCTCTCAACGACCCCATAATGGGCAACATCATAGAGCGCACCCGTACCCGCTACGGAAAATTCAAGCCCTGGATGGTCATAGGCATCCTCTCCACCTCCGTGGTGGTATATCTCATGTTCAACGTGAAGCTCCAGGGCTGGGCCTTTGTATGGTTCTTCGGCGTGATGTACTTCATGTACTCAATAACCTACACCATGCACGACATCTCCTACTGGGGCATGATACCCGCCCTCAGTTCCGACGCCAATGCCCGCAACCAGTTCACCGCCCGCACCACCCTCTTTGCAGGTATCGGCAGCACCTCTGCCTCCATCCTCATCCCCATGCTCACCGCCGGCGCCCTCACTATCGGCGGCAGCGCCTCGGTGGCCTACGGGCGCATTGCCCTGGTCGTGGCTGTCATTGCCCCGCTGTTCATGTGCTTCCCCCTCTTCGGCGCCCGGGAACGCAGGGACGACATGGAGCAGAAGGCGCCTCCCATCAGTATAAAGAAGATTTTTACCACCATCTTCTCCAACGATCAGCTGCTGTGGGTCTCTCTTATTTTCCTTATCCAGCAGCTGGGCAACAACCTTGTGCTGGGCGGCATAGGCTCCACTTACATATACTTTGAGTTTGGCTACACCGGCGGTCTCTATTCCCTCTTCACTACCGTGGGCATGTCCGCCACGGCCTTCCTCATGATATTCTACCCCGCCATATCCCGGCACATCACCAGGAAAAAGCTCATGGGCATTATGATGCTCATATCCTCCGTAGGCTATGTGCTCATGTTCCTGCCGGGTCTGCTTCTCCCCGCCGGCAGTATGGTGAAGTTCGTGTTCATAGTCATAGGCTACATGCTCTCCAACTTCGGCCAGTACTGCTACTACCTCATTATGATGATATCCATCATTAACACCGTGGAATACAACGAGTACAAGACCGGCTCCAGAGACGAGGCCATCATCGCCTCCCTGCGGCCCTTCATCACCAAGTTCAGCTCCGCCCTGGTGGTGGCCGTCACCTCCTTCACTTATATCATTCTCGGAGTCACCGACTTTACCAACCGCATCTCCACCCTGGAGCAAAGCTGCACCCAGGGCCTCATCACCGAATCCGATAAGCTCAGTCAGATAGCCCAGGTGCTCCAGGGCGTCCAGTCCGTCCAGAGCGCCGGTCTGCTCATTGCCATGACTCTCCTGCCCTGGCTGTTGATGTTCCTGTCCTACATTCTCTACAATCGGCATTACAAGCTGGATGAGGCCGAGTATGAGCGCATATGCGGCGAGATTGACAGCCGCAGGAAGGCCGGGGCCGAAGCATGAGCCTCACCCGTCTTGCCCTGGCTTTCGCCGCCCCCGTGCCCAAGGTAGAGAGCTTCCGGCGCTATCTCTTCATAGGTCCCCACCCTGACGACATCGAGATAGGCGCCGGAGCCACGGCGGCAAAGCTGGCCGACGCCGGAAAGGACGTCTGCTTTCTCATATGTACCGACGGCCGCTACGGCGACGGAGCGGCTCCCAAGGGGCTCAGTCGGGAGGACCTGGTGGAACTGCGCAAGGAGGAGAGCCGTAAGTCCGCCCAGGTACTGGGCGTACGTGACCTGCGCTTTCTCGGGCTCTCCGACGGCGGCTTTTACGAGGACGTGGAGCTGCTGGAGGGTATAGCCGCAGTTATGGGGGATTTCAGGCCCGACTGTGTTTTTGCTCCCGATCCCTGGGTCAGCAGCGAATGTCATGCCGATCATCTCCGCTGCGGTCAGGCCGCCAGACAACTCAGCTGCTTTGCCCCCTACGCCGGGATTATGGAGAGGCTGGGCGCCTCCCCTGCCCCGGTGAAGGCCCTGTGCTATTACATGACCGCAAAACCCACAGCCTACGTAAAGACTAAGGGCTTTACGGAAAAGCAGTTTAACGCCATATTCCACTGTCACCTGTCCCAGTTTCCCAAAGGCTCCGATGAAGCCAAGTCCATAGCTCTGTACCTGAGGCTGCGCTCGGCGGACATGGGCCTGCGCTGCCTCTCCACCCAGGCCGAGGGCTTCCGGGTCCTGGGGCAGATACACATGCACTGTCTCCCGGAGGCAGGCAGATAAAAATCTGCTCAATCATGAACTAAGCGGCAGGCCGTCGCCCTGCCGCTTAGTTTTATAAATCTGCCTTTCCGGCCATAATTGTCCGATGCAACCGGGTGCAACTCCAGGTTGCGAAACTGCAAGCCGGTAATGCTTGCCCGGCACATGCTCTTTGGCTATAATAAAACCAGACTGAAACAAGGAGAACTGCACATGAAACTATCGGAAAAAATCTATAGCTGCCGCAGGAAGGCCGGCTGGTCCCAGGAGGAACTGGCCGCACGGCTGGGAGTG
>CALXGF010000005.1 GCA_944387735.1 uncultured Oscillospiraceae bacterium | reverse complement strand
GGCGGCCTCTTCAGCAGGGGCCTCGGTAGCGGCGGGCTCGGAGCTGCCGCAGGCGGCCAGAGCGAAGATCATTGCTGCAACACACAGCAGGGCAAGTAGTTTCTTCATTTCCGTTTTCTCCTTACTGATTTTCATTTTCCATCAGAGAATGAAAAGAGCTGCACAGAGGTCATCCGTGCAGCTGCTGTATAACACACAATGGGGAACCCTAATTTGCAGCACAGACGACCATTACTTTTTCATTCTAAAGTAATAGTAAAAGCCGTATGCAGCTGCAAAAACGAATTCGGACATAATGCGCCTCCCTGATTGTTGAAAACACTTTAACGCTTTTTGGTGTAAAAGTCAAGACTTATTTTCTCATATTTTTTACCGGGACGTCCATGGCCCTCAATCTTTACACTATTTTAAACATGAAGTGTATTTACGCACTGAGATTTATCCTGTATAATAGATATACTATAGAGTTCAAGAGTCTTGAAAAGGGGCCATATATTGTACAATAGAAGTATAGTTAAGGAAAAACTGAAAGAGGCCATGGCCTCGGTGCTGCCCATAACGCTGATAGTGGCTCTGCTTTGCTTTGTCCTCATCCCCATGGACAGCGGACTTATGCTGTCCTTTTTGGTGGGGGCTGGGCTGCTGGTGCTTGGAATGGGCTTTTTCACCCTGGGAGCGGAGATGTCCATGAGCCGCATCGGCAATCTAATAGGGGCGACCATGACCAAGAGCCGCAGGCTCTGGCTCATAGTGGTTCTGAGCCTGGCCCTGGGGGCCGCCGTCACCGTGGCGGAGCCGGACCTGCAGGTGCTGGCCACCTATGTGCCGGGGATAGACAAGGGGGCTCTTGTGGCCGCCGTGTCTCTGGGAGTGGGGGCCTTCCTGGCCCTGTGTATGCTGAGGATACTCTTCTCAATATCCCTGCGGCTGCTGCTTATAGTGTTTTATGCTTTGGCTTTTATATTGGCCTGCTTTACCCAGCCGGGGCTATTGTCCATAGCCTTTGACTCAGGGGGAGTGACCACCGGTCCTATGACCGTGCCTTTCATTATGGCGCTGGGCGTGGGCGTTGCCTCTATCCGCAGCGACGAGAACGCCAGGGAGGACAGCTTCGGCCTGGTGGCCCTGTGCTCCATCGGCCCCATCCTGGCGGTAATGGTCCTGAGCTTTATTTACAGAGCCGGGGAGGGAGAGAGCGCCATCACCGCCTCCGGCAGCGTGGCCACTACCGTGGACATCGGCCGGGACTACCTGGTGACTATACCTCACCAGCTTATGGAAGTTGCCCAGGCCCTGCTGCCTATTGCCGTGATATTCCTGCTCTTTCAGCTCTTTTCCCTGCATCTCCAGCGGCGGCCCCTGCTGCGTATACTCATAGGCTTTGCCTATACTTATCTGGGACTGGTGCTGTTCATGACCGGGGTGAACGCCGGCTTTTCTCCTTTGGGTTATGCTCTGGGGGAGCATCTCAGCCAAGGGGCTCTCAAATACTTGCTGCCCCCAATAGCAATGCTCATGGGCTGGTACATTATCAGCGCCGAGCCTGCGGTACATATCCTCAACAAGCAGGTGGAGGAGCTGAGCGCCGGGGCCATATCCCAGCGGGCCATGGGCCTGTGCCTTTCGGTGGCCATATCCCTGGCCTACGGCATAGCCATGCTCAGAGTCATATGGGGCGTACCCATAATGTACTTTCTGGCGCCGGGATATCTGCTGGCCCTGGGCTTGAGCTTTTTTGTACCCAGAAGCTTTACCGCCATAGCCTTTGACTCCGGCGGCGTGGCCTCCGGACCTTTGACCGCCACATTTATGCTGCCCTTTGCCATGGGTGCCTGTCAGGCTCTGGGGGGAGACGTGATGACAGACGCCTTCGGTCTGGTGGCCCTGGTTGCCCTGATGCCTCTTATAAGCGTACAGGCCATGGGCGGACTGTATACTCTCCGGACCCGCCGCAAGGCAGCTCCTGCGGTGCCGGAGTTCGGGGACAACGAGATAATAGAACTCTGGGAGGTGTGCTGAGTGGCCCTAAACTATGTCATAGCCGTCACCGACAGGGATAAGCACCGGAAGATGGCGGAACTCTATTCCCGGCTGGGACTTCAGCCCATACTCACCAATCTGGGCATGGGCACGGCCCGCAGCGAGCATCTGGCTCTCTACGGCCTGGATTCCACAGAGAAGGCCATAACCGGCAGCATTGCCAACGACGAGGACACCGCAAAGCTGATAAAAGCCGCCAAGGAGCAGCTCTATATTGATATACCCGGCAACGGAGTCATGCTGGCCATACCCATAAAAAGCGTTGCCGGGGGCAAGAACCTCAGCTATCTCAGCGCCGGGAAGGACATAGGGGGGAGACCGAAAATGGAATTCAAGCACGAGCTTATAATAGCCATACTTAACGAGGGCCAGTCCGATGCCGTTATGAAGGCCGCCAGGGATGCCGGAGCCACGGGAGGTACGGTGCTCCATGCCAAGGGCACCGGCAGCAAGGAGACGGGGAAGTTCCTAAGCGTCTCCATAGCCGAGGAGAAGGACATGGTGTATATCGTGGCAAAGTCCGGGGAAAAGGCGGCCATAATGCGCTCTATCAACGAAAAGGCAGGACCCGGCACCAAGGCCGGAGCCGTCTGCTTCTCCCTGCCCATATCCTCGGTGGTGGGATTGCGGGAGAGCGAATAGATTATGTAAACCAAAGATGGCGTAAAAATTATGGGCCGCTGCGGAAAGGCAGCGGCCTCTTTTTGACTGCTGGTTTTCATTGAGCAAAAAATCGTGGCCGCAAAGAGAAAATCACGGGAAAAAACAAACCCGGAGCCCAGCGTCAGCGGGTCCGGGTTTGGAAGGAGCTGCGACAGAATGAGTGAGAAGTGACGATTGTTCTGCAAGAAAAATCGTCGCTGCGAACGATATGACGTCTTAATCCCCCGCATCCCCAAATCGAAGCCCAGTGTAAAGCACGGGTTCGATTTGGAGCGGAGGAGCAAGGGAGCGGAGCGGATGGTGCTTTCTATTCCCCGTGAAATAGAAAGCGCGGTCGCAAAGCGAGGACCACAAAACACAAACCCGGAGCCCAACGAAGTGGGTCCGGGTTTGAGAGGAGG
>CALXGF010000004.1 GCA_944387735.1 uncultured Oscillospiraceae bacterium | reverse complement strand
AGATACGGGATGTTCCGGTGCTGTTCCTCTCCGCCCGGGACGAGGACGAGGCCCGGCTCCGGGGCCTGGGTCTGGGAGCGGACGACTACATCACAAAGCCCTTCCTTCCCCAGGAGCTGCTGCTGCGGCTGAAAGCGGTGCTGCGCCGGGTCTACCGGGAGGAGTCCTCCACGGCAAAACTGGGGGACGCCGAAATAGACTGGGGCAAAAGCGCCGTCCGGCGGGGAGACGGAGAGACGGCCCTCACCGCCAAGGAATTCGCCCTGCTCCGCAAGCTGTGGGAGGCTCGGGGAAACATCGTCACCATCGACTCCCTGTGTTCCGCCCTGTGGGACGGGCCCCTGGTGGGCTACGAGAACACCCTGATGGTGCATATCCGCCGTCTGCGGGAGAAGATAGAGGCGGACCCCTCCCACCCCAAATATCTGCTGACTGTGCGGGGCCTGGGCTACCGGCTCAATCGGGAGGACAGGCCATGAAGCTGAGAAGTCTGATAAAGGGCGTGGTACTGGTAGCCGTCTCCGCCCTGCTGATTGTCGCCGTGAGCCTGCTGGGCTTTTTGGCCTTTGTATATTACAACTCCAGCGGCGGCCGGGACTGGGGCACCTCGGTGTCTGAAATTTCCGACGCCCTTGTCCGGGAGGGTACGGCCTACAGTTTTGCCGGGCAGGAGCTGCTGGAGGAGGGCCAATGGCTCATGCTGCTGGACGAAGAGGGCCGGGTGAGCTGGTCCCTCCGCAAACCGGAGGATGTGCCGGAGGAATACGGCATCAGGGATGTGGCCGCCTTTACCCGCTGGTATCTGAAGGACTATCCGGTGAGATGCTGGGTGCGGGATGACGGTCTGCTGGTGCTGGGTTCTCCCAGGGGCAGCGTGTGGAAACACGACATTGCCATGAACACCCAGCACCTGCTCCGGGCCCCCATATGGTTTCTGGCCTTTTTCCTGCTGGCCCTGGGCAGCGTTCTGGGCCTCGCCTGGCTGGCTCTGGGCCGCTGGTTCCGCCAGGCCCAGCATGTCCGGGACAGCGCCAGATCTAATTGGATCAACGGCGTCTCCCACGATATCCGCACTCCCTTGTCGGTGGTCATGGGCTATGCCGCCCAGCTGGAAGAGGCCCCGGACCTGAGTCCGGAGCACAGAAGACAGGCCGCCGCTATCCGGGTCCAGAGTCAGGTCATCCGGGAACTGGTGAATGACCTGAATCTCACCATGCGCCTGGACTTTGAGATGCAGCCTCTGCGGAAGGAAAGTCTACAGCCCGAGGCTTTCCTGCGGCAGGCGGCGGCGGATTTTCTCAACGGCGGCATGGCAGAGGGCTTTGATTTTGAGATGGACCTGCCGGAGGAGCCGCTGCCCAGGCTGGAGGCAGACCCCTTCCTGCTGCGGCGGGCAGTGAACAATCTGCTCATCAACGCCGTAAAGCACAACAGCCCCGGCGGCTCCATACGTCTTGGGGCCGAGACGGACGGAAATATGCTGGTTTTCCGGGTTGAAGGCGGGACCGGGGCGGGGTCCCCCCCGCCAGGCAGGCCCGAGGCCCTGGGTCCCGACGGCGGAGCAGCCCACGGCACAGGTCTGAAGCTGGTAGCCCAGATAGCCGCCGCCCACGGCGGCAGGGCGGACTTTTACGGCGGCACGCCCTATCGCTGCCGGCTCTGTCTGCCTGTAAGCGGAGCCCCCGGAACCTCCCGGCGGAGACCCCGCAACCAAAAGGCGGACGGCCGGACCGGGCCTGCCCCAAGGAAATAATATAAAGGAAGCGGAGCGCCCGTTCATGCTGCGCTCCGCTTTGGTTTTATATTGCCTTATAAACTGCTATACTGCTCCGGTTTTTCAGTCCATGGGGCAAGGCCGGACATTATTCTTCGGCTCAGGCCAGGTCTCCCGCCGCCTTTATCTTCACCCGGGCAGTATTCCCGGGATAGTATTGCAGGGGTACATCCTCGGCGTCGATGATCTCCACGGTCTCCCGTATGGCCCCCGCCGCCACCGCCAGCTCCACAGCCTCGGCCTTGGCCTTGGCCAGAGCCTCTTCCCTGGGGATCTTGTCATAGTCCATCAGCTGCTCATAGGTGCCGCTGACCTTGGAGATGGCGGAGCCGATGGCATTGGCTACCCCGCCGTACTTATGCTGGGTGACGCTCTTTGCCCCGGCCAGGTCTGCCGGCAGGATGATGGAGCCGCCGCCCACCAGGATAACGTCCACATCCTGGGAGGATACCTTCATGGCGTCTATTGCATCCTCGCACAGACTGCGGATGGCCGCCAGGGCCTTTTCGGCAAAGTCCCGGTCCAGATGGGCCACCAGAGTCTTGTCCCCCAGCTCCGTCATGCCCAGACGCACGGCGATATCCGTGGCGGTGCAGACGTCCCCGCCGAAGCACAGGGCCTTTTCGGTTATCTGATAGCCCACGGAGTCCGGCCCTACCGTCACAGTCCCGTCTTCCCGCTGCCTTACGATGGAGCCGCCGCCCAGGCCGATGGACACCACGTCGGGCATGCGGAAATTGGTACGCACCCCGCCTATGGTCACCGCCACCCCGGACTCTCTGGGGAAGCCGTTTTGTATGACGCCCAGGTCGGTGGTGGTGCCGCCCACGTCGATGACCACGGCATTTTTCAGCTTGCTGAGATAGCAGGCTCCCCGGCTGGAGTTGGTGGGGCCGCAGGCTATGGTCAGTATGGGATAGCGCCGGGCATAGTCCATAGTCATAAGGGTACCGTCGTTCTGGGACAGATAGACCTGGGCATTGGTCACGCCCTCGTCGGCCAGGGACTGGGCAAAGCCCTCAGTAAAGGACTGGGCCACCTTGTAGAGGGCGGCGTTCAGAATGGTGGCGTTCTCCCTCTCGATAAGGCCCATGGAGCCGATCTCGCTGGAGATGGATATATGCACATCCTTCCCCATTATTTCTCTGCACAGCTTTGCCGCTTCCAGCTCATGGTCATTGCGCACCGTGGAGAACACGCAGGAGATAGCCACGGACTTGACATCTTTCTCCTTCAGCTCCCGGAAAAAGGCCCCGGCAGCGGCGGTGTCAAAGGGGGCTATCTCTTTGCCGTCATATTCAAAGCCTCCACCCACGATTGCGGTGCCCACAGCAATCGTCTTAAGATCCTCCGACCAGTCCACCATGAGAGGTATACCCCTGGAAGCGGGAGCTCCTATGCGCAGGATACCTATGGGAGCCAGGTTCTTGCGCTCAACTATGGCGTTGGTGCACTGGGTGGTGCCCAGCATGGCCTGCCTTATCTCGCTGCGGTCCACCCCGGATTGCTCCAGTACCGCTCTGACGGCGTTGAGGATGCCGTCGTATATATTGGCGGTGGTATGCTGCTTTACGGAGGATACCACATCCAGGTTCTCATCTATCAAAACGGCGTCGGTATTGGTGCCGCCCACGTCAATTCCCAGCTTATACATTTCAGCAGCCTCCTTTGCAGCGCTCTTCCAGAGGGATATAGTCAGTATCCAGGCCGAAATACCTGGGGCCTACCAGTTTGAGTCCCTCCTCCGTTCTCCATAGGGGGAAGCACTTGAGTCCCACCACCATGACACGCTTGCCGTATTTCAGCGCATCCGTGGGGACTGGGGTAAAGGTCTCGGTATCCACAAGGCAGATGAGGTCCGGAGTGGTAGCCAGCAGCTCACCGTTCACCACGGCGCTGAGGTTTTCGTTTTGGAACTCCACATAGGCTGAACCGCCCTTATAGTCGCCGATGCCCTCCAGCACTACCTTGCCGAAGTTGAAGCCTGCCCGCACCTCCCGGAGCACGTCGCATATCTTGCCCTTGAAGAGCTTATAGCCCTCGGTTATCTCCAGGAAGGCCTCCTCCGGAGTTTTGTCCGTCACTTCCTTCACCTTGCGTATAGCGGAGCCCAAAGTCTCGCTTCGGGTCACTATACCCCGGACGCCGTACTCCTTCATGAATTTTCCTTCCATTGCGTAAAGAGACACGGACACGGAGCCGCCGCAGGCCATGGTGACGGCCCGAGCCATCTCCTCGGTCCATCGGTTGGTGACGGTGCGGAATATGCAGGAGTTGCCCTTCTCGTCCACCATTGCCATGGGAGTGGCCGAGCCCCCGCCTATGGTAAAGGTGACCATTTGCAGCTCCGGGAAGGCCCGGCCCATACCGTCGCAGTCCACCAGGGGCAGGCCCAGGCGGGCTGCCGCCGCAATGGGCAGCATGGAGTTGACTCCTCCTGCCTCAATGGGCATGAAAGCATAGATGGGCTTGCCGTAAAATGTGGACACGGTATCGTACAGGGTCTTATACTCCCCGCCGCCGATGGCCTTCTCGCACAGCACCGTGGGCGCGCCCATCATGGCGATGGGCACTACCAGGGCGTCATCGGGCACTTCATCCGGCTCCAGCATGGTGACAGGCCCGCATTTCTGCACGGCTCCTATGGCCACCAGCTTGCCCACATAGGGGTCTCCGCCGCCTCCGGCGCCCAGCAGAGCCGCACCTAGAGCGATATCCTCGATCTCGGGTATACCAATCTTTCGCAAACAAAACACTCCTTTTATTTTATAATGCATCGTGCAGGGCAGGAGCTTTATTGTCCTGCGCTGCACCGAAATAAAGACAGTTCAGGTATTCCTCTTGCTGCCGACGGCCTTGGCAAGAAATACATAAAGGACAAAGGCGACGATTATTCCGTTGACGGAACCGATGAAGAATGGCATATCCAGGAACGCCAGAGCAGGTATCGCCGCAAAAGTGCCTCCCGTCATGCAGGCCACCAGGGCGCCCAGAGCAAAGGCAATGATTCCGGGAGCACAAAAGCCCTTGCGTATCTCAAATCTCTCCAGTTTTCCTTTGTTTATAATCCAATAGTCCGCTATCATGACGCCCATCAGGGCGGGCACTATGGCGGAGAGCAGGGACAGGAAGCCCTGTATGGAGTTGAGGATACCCACAGCAGCCAGAACCGTTCCGATGGCTCCGGAGACTGCCGTGGTTATCCGGCTCCTTTTCTCATCCTGTCCCAGCAGTACGGACAGGGCCAAGCCCCCGGAATAGGCGTTAGAGACATTGGTGGTCCAGGTGGCCAGGATGAGGGCTATAAGGCCGATCACAGGCAGGCCCGCCGTGGACAGGAACACACTGATGTCATAGGAGCCTGTGCAGATCGCCAGGATGCCGCCCAGCATGAGTACCACCAAGCCCGCAGGCAGCACGCCCAGCACCGAGGACTTTACAACGTCCCCCCGGTTCTTGGCAAATCGGCAGTAGTCACCGGAGATGGCGGCGGCCACCACAAAGGAGCCCACCGTCAGGCTGATGCCGCTGACCATACTCATGGGGGCGGCAGGCTGATAGCCCACCAGGGCTGCCCCGTTGCCGGAGGCCAGATTGTATATGAGGGCGTAGGCCAGAACTATGCCCAGCAGAGGCACGGCTATTTTGTTGAGCCACTTCAGGCCGCTGAAGCGGAAGCAGGCCGTCAAGAGCATGACGATGCCCCAGCCCACGGAGGACAGCCACACCGGCATGCTCACCCCCCTCATACCCTCCACCACGGAGGAAAAGGAGGCGCCGCAGACGGCGGCCTGTATTCCGAACCAGCCCACACAGGAGATGGCCAGGATAGTGCTGATTATGTACTTGGCCCCCTTTTCTCCCAGAGCCCCGCCGGCCATTACCGCCGTGGGCAGACCGGTGTCGCAGGCGTGCATGCCCATAAAGCACATAAAGACGCATATCAGGGCATAGCCGATAATAATGGCCAGGGCGGCCGAGCCAAGGCTGAGCCCGGCCCCTATCATTCCGCCTATCATCAACGCCGGGACGCAGATCATTGCCCCTATCCATACCATGGCGATGGAGCCCCAGCTTTGCCTCTCTTCCGCTTTGATTTCAAAGCCTGTTGTCTGTTTCATGTTTTTCTCTCCTCTGCTTTTCTGATAATCAGCTCCCAAGGCTGATTTATTTCTTGATTATAGTAAAAGCTCCGGGGAAAAACATTATTTAAATAGCTAAAGTTTTCCCCTCTCTCATTGTCCTTTTGGACAACGAGAGAGGGGAATCTTCAATGCGTCACTTCAGCAAGTTAAATTTAAACTCTTTTGTCCTTTTATAAAATTCGCCTTAAAGCCAGGGCGTATATCAGGTTTTTCGACTGGGGTATGTCCCCCACGCGAAAGCCCAGCAGGTTCCCGGCCTTTTGCAGGCGGTATTTCACAGTGTTCTTATGGACAAAGAGATGGGCCGCCGTATCCGTTATGCTGGAATTCTTGTCCAGGAGGAATACTGTCAGGGTGTTCACTATCTCCTCCCCGTCCTTCCCCGAGAGTATAGGCTCCAGGAGGGACAGATAGCGGCGCACGGCCTCTTTCCCCTGAGCCGCTATCTCGCAGCACTCTTTGGTAAACTCTATCTCGGAAATGGTAAAAAAGGGCCGCAGAGGGAAAAGCTTGCTGCTTTCCTCCAGATAGGCTCTGTTAGTCTCATAGGCATATTTTGCGTCTGCAGTGTATTGCAGCAGCGGGCAGCGGGTCACTTTGGCCGAGAGGCCGTTGTCCCGGCAAAAGGCCACCAGGGCGTTGGTCCACTCGTCCATCTCATGGAGGGTCCTGCTGCCTATGGGGAAGATAAGAATATCGTTTTCATAGTGGCCGCAAAGCCCTATCTCCGTATATAGGGCGGACAGTTCCGACACCGCACCGGTCCAGGGGGACAGGTCCCTGCCGTCCAGGCTGCCCAGTATCCACATGTCGCTCAGCGAGGCCACGTCTATGTGGTACAGGGCTCCCAGGCGGCGCATCTTTATGGGCTCGTCCAGGATGATGGCCCGGATGAGCTCGGACAAATCCGTCTGATTGTGGGTCCTTCCCCAGACCCCCATGCTCACTCTCACCCCTTCAACCGCCTGTTTCCACAGTACCTGGTCCAGCTTGCCCCGCTCCGAGAACACAAAGAAGTACATACGGCCGGAGTTGGCGGGCTGTATCTCCGCCTTATAGGCCCAGAGACTGCGCTCCTCCTTTATCTCCCAGCAGATGTCGCTCCCCCCCTGCTTCGCCGCACGGTTTATCAGCTCCGGCCAGGGCAGGCTCTGATTCCTGGGCCAGGGGGCCTCGCTCAAAGGCCGGAACTCCCCATCTGTTATCGCCGCCGAGGCTCTCAGCCGGTCGCTCACTATGCGAAGTATGGTCTTCACGCTCTGCTGTCCCGCCGGGACCTTGCTCATCTGCTCCAGCAGGTCGATGGTGAAGGTGGGATTATTCAGCTCGTCCCGGACTATGGCGTCCATAGCCTCATGAATGAATTCGCCATAGCGGAGGTTGGGCTCGTTTTCCGGCATGCATATCAATACAAAGTCCAGCTCATCCGCCAGCCGGATAAGCCTGGGGTCTACTCTGGGCATTATGAGCCCCACATAGTAGAGGATTATCCCCACCTCCCCGGCTAGGGCAAACATCCTGATGTTGTTGCATTGGGCCTCCACATCCTCCGCTATATTGCAAAAGCCGGTGAGTATCAGCTCGCTGCCCCAGAAGTCTATGCTTTCATACAGCTTTTTCTGCATGTCCGTAGGAGTGGAGTACTCCAGCACCGTGATGCCGGTAACTATCCTGTCCAGACTTCTGTGCCCCGCCAGGACCTTTGCCCGCCGCAGGGAGGGCAGCTCCATCAGCTGTGCTACAGTGAGACTCATTTTTCAACCCCTCCTGATAGCTCTTTATAGTTAAGCTTTATTATAGCATCGGAAAAATTATAGCACAATGGCAATCCTTCCTCACCTTTACGGCGCCGGGTTTGTGATTTAAAATAATATTCAAGGCCATACCGCAATGTTCTTTAAATCCTGCCGGAAAAATTTTTATTGTCAATTTTCAAAGCGGGATGCAACCGGAGACCTGTTTTTTGCGAATATATATATGAGAGCTCTTAAGGGGGAGGAGGAAGCCTATGGAGGACTCAGCCATAGTGGATCTGTACTGGCAGCGCTCCGACAGGGCCATACAGGAAAGCGACCGGAAATACGGGAAGTATTGTCACGCCATTGCCTTTAATCTGCTTGGAGACTACGGGGATGCGGAGGAATGTGTGAACGACACCTGGCTGCGGGCCTGGAATTTGATGCCGGACAAGCGTCCGGGGCTGCTGTCTGTCTTTCTGGGCGGGATATGCCGCAGCCTGGCCATAAGCCTGTACCGGACAAAGGCCAGCAAGAAGCGCGGCGGAGGTGAGACTACGCTTGCTCTGGAAGAGCTGACCGATTGCATCCCCTCAGGGGCCGATCCCCAGCGGGAATACGAGAGCCGGGAGTTTGAGGAGGCAATAGGCCGCTTTATCTCCCGGCTGCCGGAGACGGAGCGCAGGGTCTTTATCGCCCGCTACTGGTACCTGGCCTCTGTGGCGGATATCTCCGCCAGGGCCCGCTTTTCCCAGTCTAAAACCAAAAGCATACTTTTCAGGACCCGGGGCAAGTTGCGTAAATATCTCAGGGAGGAGGGCCTATGCTAGACTCATTTTTTATTTTAAATGCCATGAAGGGCATAGACCCTGAGCAAGTAGAAGAGGCCGGGGCCTTCCTTGGCCTGCTGGCTCCGGACCCGGTACGCCGTCCCTCCCGCCTCATCCGGCGCAGTCTGCTTATTGCCGCCCTTATCGCCGCCCTCTTCAGCGTCACCGCTTATGCAATGGGCTGGTTCGGCCTCAGAGAGCGGAGCATAGAGCTCCCCTCCCCTACGGGTTTTGCACAGACGACCGCCACGGAGGAGCCACGCCGCTGGCTCAGTCTCAACGGCTACAGGGATTCCCCGGAGTATGCGGCGAATCTGGACTGGCTGGCCTTCTGGCATGAGTACACCGCCTCCCATGCCATTGGTGATAACCCGGCCTTTTTTGCCGGTCTGGACGCAGATACGGTAAATACCTGCCGTTTCTACGGCGTATATGACGAGACTATGCTGGAAGAGCTGAAGGCCATTGCGGAAAGCTACGGTCTGGCCCTGCACACCCGCCAGGTGAGTCCTATGAACCTGCGGGACTTCTATCTCGCCGCAGGCACCGGGGAATTTCTTCCCGGGGGCGAAGGCTCCGGCTATGTGTATGAGGACGGCTCCTTCAAGCTGGAGGGCGACGTTTACCCTAACAGGGGATCTTCAGGCAAGGGCAGCTTTTTTACCCTCACCAAAACCCTGTCCGGGACCATAGTGCCGCTATGGTATCCCATAGAAGAGCCGGAGGAATATTCCCAGTGGGAATACACCAACATCTACGGAGACAGCGTGCTCATCTGTTTTAACGAGGAGAGGGGCGACCTGTGCATTTTATTTGAAAGTGACGGCATATTCATCCAGCTGGGCAGCAGCTCCCCCGCCGACCCTCAGGACTGCGAAGCCCTGGCGGACTGCTTTGTGTTCCACGAGCTTTTAAAGACCCAGGTGGACTTGACTGCGGCGTCCCATGGCCCAACGGCATACCGGGAGCATGGCAGGGCTGCCACACTGGCGGATTTCCTGGAGAGCCCGGAGGGCATGGCCGCCAATGAGTACTATGTATATGCCCAGGGTCTGAAGCAGTCCTGGGGGCCCTATTCTCCATGGACGGACAGTCTGCTTTTGGAGAAATACTCCGCCCTTTCGGAGAAGTATTCCCTGAACCCCGGCAGCGGGCTGACCATGGTCCTCAGCTCTGACGAGGACCTGAGCGTCCCGGAGGGTTCTATGGCGATAAGCTCCGAGCAATTTGCAGACCTGGGTTATAACGAGCGGCTTGCCGAGAGCTTTGACCTGCTGTTCATTTATGACAACGGGGTCATTCAGGCGCAGGGCGGTCTTGCCGCCTGGCTCTATATTCCCAGGGGGGCCTTGAGCTTTTCCCTCAGCCGGGAAGTGGCCGCAGATTACAGCGAGCAGTGGTTCTATCTCACGGACTGCGGGGAGACGGTCTGCATTGCCGCCGACCTGCCGGAGTCGGAGCGCAGCCCGGTTATTTTGTACGAGACCGAAGGGGGCTGGCTGCTGGGACGGCTCAGCTGGTACCACAGCGCCTATGAGCCGGAGGCCGCCGCAGACGAAATAGATTTTACGCTTTTTCCTTAGCGGACTTTAACAAGGGAGAATTTTATGAAAAAGAAAATAAAGATTACGGCCGCAGTCCTGGCGTTGTTCACGGCGCTGTCCCTGGGGCTTGGGGCTTGTGCGTCTCAAAGCGGGGAGGATGCCGCCGTGGACGGCCCCTCCGCCTACGGCTCAAGCGAGGACTGGCAGACGGCTCTCAACTCGGAAGCTACCTTGCGGGAGCCGGTATATGTGTCGGGGATATATGAATTCGACAGGGCCATGTACATCCCCTTTGAAGCCGCCGCCTCGCCTGAGGGTCTTTACCTGGGGGTGACTCTGGAGGAGGGCAGCCGGGTATGGGAATTTGACAGTCAGGGCCGCTTTATCCGGGAATATCAGACGTCCCGGCCGGGCTGGATAGGACGGGACGGCAGTGTCTGGAACTTTGAAAGCGTGGAGACCAAGGACAATGCTGCCTCCCAGTACATAGACTATAGCCTTACCCGCAGCCGGGACGGACAGCTCAGCCAGGTGCTGAGCTTCCGCCAGGAACAGGGCACAGCGGATTTCTTTCTGGCCGGTGAAGGATTTTGCCTGTACAAGATGTACTGGGACGAAAACAATCAGGGACACTTCAGCCTGGAGATCTACGGGGACGACGGCGTTTTATTGAGGGCTCTGGAGCTGGACGCCTGGTATCGGGCGCTGGAGGACAGAGGCGAGCTGTATCTTTTAAACCGAGATACAGGGGATATCTTCCGTGTGGATACGGAGAGCCTCAGCCTTGTCAGGGCGGACGCAATGGATGCCGACTGCCTCAGCTGCTCCGTACAGAACGGGCAGCTCTATGAGTCGGACGGGGTTTCCCTCTTTCGCCGTAAGCTGGGCGAAAGCGGGCGGGAAAAGCTGTTCTCATATGGGGACCTGGGCCTTATAAATGTAAGGGACAAACTTCCGGTCCCCATCGGAGGAACGGAGGCTTTTCTGTTTATTGACTATCTCAACGAGGTCAGTCCCTATCGCCTCATTTACCCGGTGGAAAAAAGCTCCCTGCCGGCGGAGAGGGAACAGATAATTCTGGCCGTCAATATTCCTGAGGAAAACTGGGAGTATGAGCCTTACGGTCTCTGGCGCAATGAGATCCTGGATTTCAACGCCGTCAGCCTGGACTACGAGGTGGTGGTTAGAAACTACGGTCTGGAGCCGGATCCGCAGACCGCCCTTAATACGGATATCTCCGGCGGCAGGGCTCCGGACCTTATAGACATGAGCCTTTATTCCTACGGAGATGACTTAGCCCAAGAGCTATGGCAGGAGCTGGGGGCGAAGGGCTTTGAACCCGGCTTTATAAATGAGGCCAACTGCGAGGATCTCCTCCCAAGACTTGAAAAAGACTTGGGCGCAGATGCCCTGCTGCCGGGGCCCCTGGAGGCAATGAAGCGGCAGGGCAAACTGCTGAGCCTGATCCCAAGCTTCAGTATCTGCTCAATTTTGGGGCCAAGTTCCTCCCTGGAAGGGGAGGAGCTGAACGGCTTTTCAGACCTGGCCCGGCTGGCCGGAAGAGCGGAAAATGTCTTTTGGGCGGGACTGAGCCGGGAGGAATTCTTATTCTACGCCTTTGCCAACAGCAGACGGGACTACAGCCCTGAGCAGATATCCGACATTCTGCGCCAGGCCGCCGTGCTCAACTCCGCTTACGATAGCGACCCGGCCCTGAAGCCCTGGTATTATGAAGAAGGCTCTCCCGGCAGGGACGCCTGGCTCCTTGATATGGGGGACATCTGGTACGGCAGCCAGCGATTCACCCTTCAAAAGCTCAGCAGTCCCCTCTGGTCAACGGCTGAAGACACGGTGGGCATGGCCACCGTGGAGGGGATATTCCGGGAACCCATAAGCATCATTGGCCAGCCCGGCCTTGAGGGCTTTTACCTGATTCCCGAGCGGGAGCTGGTCATGCCGGTAAACGCCGGGAACAAAAGGGGAGCCTGGGAGTTTATGAAATTCACGCTGAATGAACGCTATCTCCTCCAGCTGAATTTCGACGGCTTTTTCCGCTGCGGTATTCCGCTTACCCGGAGCGCCTATGAGCGGGGCATGGAGGCTTACTGGGAGAAGGCCGGCGGCAGCATACGGCAGGAAGAGCTTGTTTTGACTTATGATCCCGCCAACTGCTTTGGTCAGTTTGAGCAGCTTGTAAACAGTGTAAACGGCATCTGCCGTGGAGGGGATGGCGTCTTTACTCCAATCCTTCAAAGCGCCGGGACCTATTTTTCAGGGGACAGGAGCCTGGAGCAAGTCTCCCAGGATATAGCCGCAAGGCTCGGCATATACAGGGCCGAGCAGGGCTGAGTAATCCCAGCTTGATTGTGCCGGGCGGGGGTGGTATAATCAGGAAAAATCTTTCGGAGGCTGAAAATGTCTGTGAAAAATGCGGTTAATGCCAAGAGTCCCGCCGTCTCAGCCCTGCTGGTACTGACGGCAGGCTGCCTCTGGGGCTTTATGGGCTTGCTGGTACGCAGCACCGACAGCCTGGGTCTGGGCTCCATGGAGACCTGCTTTCTGAGAGCCCTGGTCACCGCCGCCGTAATGCTGATTCTCCTGCTCCTCTTTGACCGTCCCGCCCTTAAAGTTCGCCTTAAAGACCTGTGGTGCTTTGCCGGCACCGGCATAGTCAGCATGAGTTTTTTCAACTACTGCTATTTCAAAACCATCATGCTCACTTCCCTCTCCGTGGCGGCGGTGCTGCTGTACACGGCCCCGGTCTTCGTGGTGCTGCTGTCTGCTCCCCTCTTCGGGGAGAAGCTGAGCCGCCGCAAGCTCCTGGCCGCCCTGGCCGCCTTTCTGGGCTGCGCCTTCGTCTCAGGTATAGTAGGCGGAGCGGGCAGGCTGTCTGTCTCCGGTATCCTCTTCGGCCTGGGCTCCGGCATAGGTTACGCCCTCTACAGCATTTTCGGCCGCTACGCCCTGGAGCGGGGCTACGGTTCGGTGACTATCTCCTTCTACACCTTCGTCTTTGCCCTCGTCCCCAGCTCCCTGCTGGCGGACACCGGCTCCGCCCTCGCCGCCCTAACCGGCGACCTTGGACAGTTCGCCTTCCTTTCGCTCCTTATTCTCATGGTCACTCTGGCCCCCTACCTTTTGTACACCAAGGGCCTCCGGGGCCTGGAAAACGGCACGGCCTCCATCTTGGCTTCCGTAGAACCGGTGGTGGCCACTCTTCTGGGCCTGCTGCTGTACTCGGAGAAGCTGGGCTTCTGGAACATTCTGGGCATAGCCCTGGTGCTGCTGTCCATCCTGCTGATAAACCGCGCCAGCAGGGGGGAGAAGAAGCGGGCCTGAGCCCGGTGCAAAAAGCGAAAAAAGCATATGCCCCTGTTTCCCTTTTGGAAAACAGGGGCGTTTTCTATTTTTGGTTTGCCTTTCGCCTATATCTCTTCCCAGCGGTGGCAGGCCACCTGACGGCCGCCTACATCCCGCAGCCGGGGCTCCTCCCTGCGGCAGCGTTCCGTGGCGTAGGGGCAGCGGGTGTGGAAGCGGCAGCCCGGCGGAGGGTCGATAGGGCTGGGCAGCTCGCCCTGTAGCAGGGGGCGCTTTTCACCTCTGGCTCTGGGGTCTATTCCCGGAATGGCCCCAAGGAGGAAGCGGGTGTACGGATGCAGAGGCTTTTCATAGAGCTCCGATGTGCTGCCCACTTCGCAGAGCTTCCCCAGGAACATGACGCAGGTCCTGTCGGATAGAAAGCGCACCACGGACAAATCGTGGCTTATGAACAGGTAGGTCAGGCCGAATTCGGCCTGGAGGTCCTTTAAAAGGTTCAATATCTGGTTCTGCACCGAAACATCCAGGGCTGACACCGGCTCGTCGCAGATAATGAGCCGGGGCTTCAGGGCTATGGCCCGTGCAATGCCTATGCGCTGGCGCTGCCCCCCGGAGAACTGATGGGGATAGCGGTACAGATACTCCGCCGGCAGCCCCGCCGCCTTCATCAGCTCCTTCACCCTCTCGGTGGTCTCCTGGGCGGAGGCGCAGACCCGGTGGGTCTCCAGGGGCTCGGCTATTATATCCCGCACCGTCATGCGGGGGTCCAGGGAGGCGTAGGGGTCCTGGAAGATTATCTGCATCTTGCTTCTCAGGGGGCGAAATTCCTTTTCGCTCATGGAGCTTATATCCTGCCCCTCAAAGCTGATGCTGCCGGATGTGGCGGGAATAAGGCGGATGAGGGTCCGGCCCAGGGTGGATTTGCCGCAGCCGCTCTCCCCCACCAGGGCCAGAGTCTCCCCCTGGTAAATGTCCAAATCCACCTGGGACAGAGCTTGCAGGCGGCGTTTTCCGGAGACGGGGAAGTCCTTGGACAGCCCCCTGGCAGAGAGAAGAATTTTCTTTTCCATGTCTTTCCTCCTTCAGCGCCCTGCATAAGGGCAGCGCGCCAGGTGCCTGTCGCCCACGGGACTCAGCTCCGGCGGGCAGCTCCGGCAGTCCTCCCTAGCCATGGGGCAGCGGGGGGCGAAGCGGCAGCCCTGGGGCAGACGCAGGAGATTGGGCACGGTTCCGGGAATGGTGGAGAGCCTCTCGTCCCCCCGGCGCAGGGAGCGTACCGAGTCCATCAGTCCCTGGGTATAGGGGTGGCTGGGGTGGTCGAAGAGCTCCAGCACCGGAGCGTGCTCCACCACCTGACCGGCATACATCACGTACACATAGTCGCAGAGCTGGGCTATGACGCCCAGGTTATGGGAAATAAGGATTATGCTGGTGCCTATGGTGTCCCGCAGCTCCCGCAGCAGCTCCAGTATCTGGGCCTCCACGGTGACGTCCAGGGCGGTGGTGGGTTCGTCGGCTATCAGCAGCTTGGGGCGGCAGATCATGGCCATGGCTATCATGACCCTCTGCCTCAGTCCCCCGGAGAGCTCGTGGGGATAGCAGCGGTAGCGCTTCTCCGGCTCGGAGATGCCCACCGTCTCCAGCATGTGCAGCACGTTTTTCTTTGCCTCTTCCCGGCTTATTTTCCGGTGCTGGAGTATAGCCTCCTGCACCTGCTTGCCCACAGGCGTCACCGGGTTGAGGCTGGTCATGGGCTCCTGGAAGATCATGGCTATCTCTTCCCCCCGGATAAGGGACATGTCCCTCTCGCTGAGGGGCACCAGATCCCGGCCCTCCAGGAGTATCTCCCCGCCCACGATTTTTCCGGGGTATTTCAGCAGCTTCATAACGGAGCGGGCGGTCATGCTCTTTCCGCAGCCGCTCTCCCCCACCAATCCCACAATGGAGCCGTGGGGCACGTCAAAGGACACATGGTCCACAGCCTTGACCTCCCCCTTCTCGGAGAAGAAGCTGGTGGAGAGATCCCGAACGCTCAAGGTTATTGCTTCATCCATGCTTATCTCTCCTCCCTCACTGATCTTTAAGATGGGGGTCCAGCACGTCCCTGAGGCCGTCACCCAGGAAGTTGAAGGCCAGGACCACCAGCATTATGGCTATGCTGGGGGCCAGGGACAGCCAGGGCTTGGTGTACAAAAACTGCCTCCCCAGGTTCACCATCAGCCCCCAGGAGGCCTGGGGGTACTTGATGCCTATGCCCAAAAAGCTGAGAGAGCTCTCGGACAAGATGGCCGAGGGGATGTTCAGGGTGAAGAGCACTATCAGGGAGGGCAGGCAGTTGGGGAAGATGTGCCGGCACATTATCTTCAGCCGGCTCACCCCCATGCTCTTTGCCGCCTCCACAAAGATGCTCTCCCTCAGCTTCAGGGTCTCGGAGCGGACTATCCGGGCCACGCTGGCCCAGCTCACCAGGGCCAGGGCCAGGAAAATGTTTATCAGGCCGTCTCCCAGGGTATACATTATCACCATGGCCAGAAGCATGGAGGGGAAGGCCAGCATTATATCCGCCAGGCGCATGATCACCGTGTCGGTCTTGCCGCCGATATAGCCGGCGCAGATGCCCAGCACCGCCCCCGCCAGCATGGATATCACCGTGGGCACCACGCCCACCAGCAGGGATATCCGGGAGCCGTAGAGCAGGCGAGTGAGAACGTCCCGGCCCAGCTCGTCGGTGCCCAGCAAATGCTCCGCCGAGGGGGGAGCCAGACGGTTAATAACGTCCAGCTGGTCGAATTCGTAGGGGGTGAGCACCGGGGCAAAAATGGCCCCCAGCACGAAGAGGAGTATCACCACGGCGGAGATGACCGCCAGCTTGTTCTGACGGGCCATGCGTTTGAGCTGGTCCTTCAGGGTGTCGGCCTCGGCCAGCACGTCCTCCGGGGAGTCCATCTGCATGGTCAGTATTTCTTCCTGATCGTCCCGCATATTTAGTCCCCCTTTCTAACCCGGGGGTCCAGCACGGAGTACAGGCAGTCCGCCACCAGGTTCCCCAAAATAACAAGAGCCGTGGACAGAAGTATGGTCCCCTGGAGCAGGGGAATATCCCGGCCGCTGATGGCGTCCACCGCCAGGCGGCCTATGCCGTTGATGGAGAAGATGGTCTCGCAGATAACGGCGCCGGAGAGCAGGGACGAAAGCTGCACCGCCATCATGGTTATCACCGGCAGCATGGAGTTTCTCAGGGCGTGGAAAAGTATCACGCCCATGCGCCGGCGGCCCTTGGAGCGGGCGGTGTCGATGTAGTCCTCCTGAAGGACCTCTACCAGGGTGGAGCGGGTGAGCCGGGCGATGCTGCCGGCGCTGTTCCAGCCCAGGGCTATGGCGGGCAGCACGAAGCCCCGCCAGTCGCTGACGCCGGAGATGTCGAACCAGCCCAGCTTATAGGCAAAAAAGTATTGCAGCACCATGGCCACCATGAACACCGGCATGGACACGCCGAAGAGGGAAAAGCCCATGAAGAGCCTATCCAGCAGGCTGTTCTCCTTTATGGCGGCGATGATTCCGCAGACTATGCCGATGAGCCAGGCCACCACCGCGGCGGACAGGGCCAGGCACACGGTGTTGGGAAAGGCCTGGGCTATGAGGGAGGACACGCTCACATGGAGGGAATAGCTGGTGCCGAAATCCCCCCGGAGGGCCCCGGTGATATAGGTGTAGAACTGGACGTAAAAGGGCTTATCCAGACCCAGCTCCGCGGTCATGCGCTCTATGGCCTCGGGGTTTGCGTGCTCCCCCATCATGGTGATTATGGCGTTGCCCGGCACTATGCGCAGCATGATGAAGATGAGCAGGGCCACCCCTATCAGCACCACCAGGGCCTGGAGCGTGCGTTTCAGGATGCTCAGGAGCATAATATCTCTTCTCCTTGAAAATGGCAAAGCGCGCCCGGGGTTTGGCCGGGCGGCTCTGCAGGTTTATAGTCGGTCTTTTCCTAAGGCTGCGGACCTCTTACTTCAGCGTCACATCGGCGGCATAGAAGTTGGAGTAGCCCGCCCAGTAGGGCACGAAGCTCTCCACCCGGTCGCTTATGGCAAAGAGGTGAGTGTTGGCGTAGAGGGGCACCCAGGCGGCGTCTTCCACCACTATCTTCTCTTCCAGGGCCTGATACTCCGCCATGCGCTCAGCGTCGTCGGTGATGCCGGAGGCGGCTTCCACCCGCTCCATCACCTCAGTGTCGGCATAGTTCAGGCTGCGGATGAGAGTCTTCTCGGGGCTGCCGAAGAAGGTGTACATGATGTTGGCAGGATCGTTGTAGTCCATGGTCCAGGTGGCCAGGAAGGAGTCCATCTCGCCGGACTGGCGCAGGGCCAGCCAGGAGGACTCGTCGTAGGACTTTATCTCCACGGTCATGCCCGCTGCCTTCAGGTACTGCTGCACCATCTGGTACACCAGCTGGAGGTTGCTGGAGGCGGAGGTGTCCATGGCCAGCTCAAAGCTCACTTCGCCCTCGGCGTAGCCGGAGTCCAGCAGCAGCTGCTTTGCGGCGGCAGTGTCAAAGGCGGGGCGCTCCAAGTCCTCGTTGAAGC
>CALXGF010000003.1 GCA_944387735.1 uncultured Oscillospiraceae bacterium | reverse complement strand
GGGAGCCCAGGCCGCCGCCTGCATCCGCCTGATCCTCCACCGCCTCGCTGCACATGAGACACAGCCAGAACTCCCGGCCGCTGCCCTTGGGCAAACGGCGCAGCAGCAGGGCCTGGCCTTCCTGCCGGGCGATGATGCCCAGACGCCAATAGGCCGGATGGTCCTGCCTGCGCTTAAGCTCCGCCAGCACAGGCTCGAAGTTCAGCTCAAGGCGCACACGGCGGCGCTGGGCGCTTTGCAGCTCTATGCTACGCAGTTCCCCTGTGTCCCCGGCTGCGGCAGAGACGCTCATAACGGCGCTGAGCCCTCCAAAATTGCAGCCGCAGCGGCACTGTTCCTCGCCCAGCTCCCACATTGAGGGCTTCTCCACCGGGAAAAGAGGCTGTCCATCCAGACTTATGCCCAGCCCGCCGCTGATAGAATCGGAATGATAAATGCAGATATCTCCCCAAAAGGCTGAGGTCTGGCCGTGATTTGTAGCCATAATATTGTATGCGCCGTTGGAGAGCAGACAGGCTCTAAGCTGGGAGTCCTCCGCTCCGCCCCGCAGCTGCCAGCGTTGACTTATGCTGCGTCGGGGTTTTTCCGGCACCTCGGCCATGGAGCGGCGTATCACCACCGCCTCTGCAGGCAGCCGCTCCTGGAGCAGCAGGGCATAGGCGGCCATGGAGCTGTCGCCCATAAAAAGCTTTTGGGCATAGCCGGAGCACACTGCATTGGCGGCGGCGATTATGCTCATGCTCACATGGTGGGCCATGTAGCAGCTCCCCTTTTCCACCTTGCCCCGGCAGCGGGAGGGGGTAAAGTCCAGAGCCTCAATAAAACCGTAGCGGCTCCTGGCCCCCCAGCTCTCCAGACGTCTGAGGTTCTTTACCGCAGCTTCCGGCTCCACAGCCAGGGCCAGAAAGCTGCTGTAAGGGGAGATGACCAGGTCTGCCTCCTGACCCCGCTTCAACGCCAGGGCAGGACAGCCGTGGGCCTTATAGCGGTAGCTGAGAGAGGAGTCCAGAGAGTAGAAGGCGCTCTCGGATATGCCCCAGGGACGTCCGGGCAGACTCCGACGCCGCTGGGCGTAAAGGCAGAAGCGGCTGCTCTCATACAGCAGGCTGCTGCGGTACACCGGCAGAAACAGCTCCGGCATAAGGTATTCAAACATGGTGCCTGTCCAGCTGGCCAGGCCCCGGTAGCCGTCCTTTTGCAGCTGGGCCCGGCTGAGCCGCCGCCAGTGCTTTATGGGCACGTCGCCCTTGGCAATGGCCAGGTAGCTGGTGAGCATGGCCTCGCTGGCCATCAGGTCGTACCAGCCCCCGGCGCCCCGGCGGTTTTCCGTGTCATAGCAGATATAGAACAATCCCCGGCCGCTGTCGTAGAGAGGGGAAAAGTCCATGGGGGCCATGATGGCGTCGATACGCTCCTTCAGCTCCCAGCGGCCCTGGCTCTCCAGAGCCTGGGACACGCAGAGCAGTCCGGCGCAGAGATTGCCGGAGTCCACGGTGGATATATACATGGGACTCAGGGGCCGAAGGCTGCGGGTATCGTACCAGTTGTAAAAATGGCCCTGAAAGCGGGGCATACGCTCCATGGTGTCCACCATGCGGGAGACGTACTCCGCCGCCCGCTCCGTATCTATAAGCCCCATGCGGGCGGCGCACTCCACCGCCGCCAGGGCAAGGCCCATATTTGTGGGGGAGCTGCGGTGGGCAGCGCCCACAGGGGGCTGCTCCTGGAAATTGTCCGGAGGGAGGAAATTGTCCTCCTCTCTGGAAAAGTCCAGAAGATACCGCAGGTTTTCTCCGGCGGCTTTGACGAGATAATCCCGGTCTGCGCTTCGGAGACTGTGCTCCTTATAGGCTGGCAGGGCCAGGGCGGCGGCCGCCGCCGGACTCAAAAGCCACATGAAGCCGGAAGCCTTGCCGATGATGGCAGGGGAAAAGGCCATGAGCAACAGGCCAAGGACCATAGGGAACCACATTTTCTTGATATGCAGGGCAAAGTCCTGGCCGCCCTTTTCCGCCTGGGCGGCAGTCTGCCACTGTAAAAGCCGCTTGCGGCTTATGAGCATACGCCAGAGGGCGGTGACTATGGCGCTAAGGCAGACCCATGCCTCATAAGGCAAAAGCCAGAGCCTTATAAACGTCTGGACTATGGAACCGCCTATGCCGGTGAGCAGGCGGGTGTGGCGTTTGAGGCGCACTCTCTCCCGCCTGGCAAGGCCCCCCTGGGCGAAGGAGAGAAGGAGATTGCTGAGAAGAGCCAGCAGGGCCGCCGCCGCAGACAGGGCCAGGGCTCTGCCCGGCAGCATAAAGCCGGAGAGTATGGCCAGAAAGGTCATGGGGGCAAAGAGGCTGCGGCGCAGAGAGTCAAACAGTCTGAAGCGGTCCATGGCCCGGAGCTCGCTTTTGAATATCCAGGGGGCGTTTTGCCAGTCCCCCCGTATCCAGCGGTTCAGCCGCTTGTAATAGGACAGGGGCCTGGTGGGGAAATTGTCGGAAAACTCTACGTCTCCCATATAGGCCCCATGGAGATAGGCCCCCTCCAGAGCGTCGTGAGAGAGTATGCGCCCGGCGGGAAAGCGGCTGCCGGTACACTCCAACAGGGCGGAGGCGTCAATGACGCCCTTGCCGGCAAAGCCGCCGTTGTCAAAGGCGTCCATATACAGCTCGCCGCAGAGGGCCCCGTAGGGGTCGCTTCCCCCGGCTCCTGCAAAAATCAGGGCAAAGTCCGTGGCGTTGGCGCTTTCAAGGCCGGTGGCCATCCGGGGATGGATGAGACCGTAACCCGCCTTGACCACATGGCGCTTGGGGTCGATGACGGCCCGGTTGAGAGGATGGACTGCGGCGCCTATGAGCTGTCCCACGGAGCCGGGGTATACCTGGGTGTCGCTGTCCAGAGTGACTATATATCTCGTGCCGGAGAGGGCCTCCAAATCTCCCGTAACTTCCAGGGCCGAGGCCTGACCGTTCAGAAGCTTTGCCAGCTCCAGCAGGGCCCCTCGCTTCCGCTCCCGGCCGCTGTACAGCTCTCCGTCAAAGCTGCGCTGACGGGTGAAAAGGTAAAAGCCGCCGCCGTATTTTCTGTTGAGCTGGCGCACCAGTCGGCGGGTCTGGCGCAGCAGCTGCTCATCCTCCGCCGTGCTTTGACTTTTGGAGGCGGGCAGGTCTGCCAGCAGGCCGAATTGAAGCTTGTCACCCTCGCTGCGGCAAGCCAGGCGCAGCTGCTCCAGCCGCTCCGCCTGTCCCGGACCCAAAATCGTTGATACTACGCAGAGGCTCTTTCCCTCCGGGGGAAGGCCAAGACTGGTATCTATCCTGGGCAGGGGCCTGGGCGAGATGAGGTGCAGCAGCAGAAAGTCCATAAAGCTCTTTATAAGCTCCCACACCGGGATGAGCAGCAGCAGTGCGGCTGCAAGGCTATCCAGATAAAAGGCTATCAGCAGGCTTACGGACAGGGGCAAGAGAAGGTTGAGAACGATATACAGGCCCGACCACAGAGGGGAGGGCTTTTTAAACAGATAGAAGCCTATGTGCCGCCCGTCCTGTCTGGCCTGCTTTATAAGCTTGCGGGCCAGCACCTGCTCCTCCAGCCCCGCCCGCCTTGCCAGCTTCTCCAGACGCAGCAGATATTCGCGACGGGTGGAGGCGTCCATGCGCTCATAGTCCCCGCTGGGGTCGGCGGAGAGTATGCCGCCGCTCACATCCGCCTGGGCCAGCAGCTTCTCCAGATCCAGCACGGAGAACAGGCGCAGAGAGGTGAAAAGGGCGGAAAGAGCTTGAGCGTGGGAGCTAGTGTCGGCTGCGTACTGCATCTTTCCGCAAACCTGGGCTACGGCCTGGATGATGGCGCAGCGCAGCGCCGCCGGAAATAGCTCAAGCTCACGGCGCTGCAGCACCGTCACCGACTGAAAGCCGGAGAGGAATATGCCGCAGCGTTCCTCCGTCACCTTCCCTGAACCTGAATTCACCAGCTCCCGGCACAGCTCCGTTATCACGATGCCCTGGGAGCAGCAGCGCAGACGCCTGGCCTTCTTCAGCTCCTGCACGGAACCGGCATACTCCCGCTGTACCATGTACCAGTTGTCCAGCAGCCACTGGCAGGCGGAAGGGGGGGCCGCCATGGAACCGTAGCGACGCTCCACGGCCTGATGACAGCGGCGTATCTCCCCAAAGCTGCGGCGCAGCAGAGCGGCGGCCTCGGCCCCGGAGCAGTTGTCCTGAGGCTGCAGCAGCTTTGCGGCGGAGGCGGCGTAGCTGTGCAGCCGCTCCTCCTCAATATAAAGACATGAATCTATGTTATCCATGGCTGTCTCCTATCCGGGAAATTTTTCTTGTTCCTCACTTTTGCAGTTTCTCCAGAAAATGCCTGATTATTCCTCCGCCGTCCCCAGGGGAACAGGCCGGAAAAATAGAAAAAATCCAAGCTGTAAAGAAAAAAACCTTGACAGAGAAAAAGATGCGTAGTATACTCTGTCAACGGTAAATACTTGACAGGGGGCTTGGCCGTGAGCGACGGCAGACTGAGACAGACTATGCTGCTGGATTTTTACGGCGAGCTCTTGACCGAGAGGCAGCGGCTATGCATGGATCTCCATTATAATGAGGACCTATCCCTGGCTGAGATCGCCGAGCAGTGCGGCATTTCCCGCCAGGGGGTCTGGGATAATATCCGCCGGGGAGAGAGCGCTATGGAGGATATAGAGGAAAAGACAGGCCTGCTTCGCCGCTTTGAGGAAAACCGCAGCGCCCTGGAGCATATCCGGGAGCAGATAAATGAGCTGGCCGCCCTGTGTCAGGGCGAGGCTAGGGAAAAAGCCGAAAAGGCGGCGGAGGATATCGCCGCCGTCATAGCCAGAGGTTGAGTTATGGCATTTGAGAGCTTATCTGAAAAACTTAATGCCGCCTTTAAAAAACTGAGAGGCAAGGGCCGCCTCTCAGCCGCCGACGTGAAGGAGGCCATGCGGGAAGTGCGCATGGCTCTGCTGGAGGCGGATGTGAGCTACAAGGTGGTCAAGAGCTTCACCAAGACCGTCACCGACAGAGCTTGCGGAGCCGAGGTGCTGGAGGCCCTGTCCCCGGCCCAGATGGTCATCAAGATAGTCAACGAGGAGCTTTGCGCCCTTATGGGCGGGGAGAACCAGAAGCTGAACATCGGCTCCAGGTCTCCCAGCGTGGTGATGCTGGTTGGCCTGCAGGGCGCCGGCAAGACCACCAACGGGGCAAAGCTGGCAGGCTACATGCGCAGGCAGGGCAAGCGCCCGCTGCTGGCTGCCTGCGACATCTACCGGCCCGCCGCCATAAAGCAGTTGGAGACCGTGGGCCAGCAGCTGGGAATCCCTGTGTTCCAGATGGGCCAGAGCGACCCGGTGGATATCGCCAAGGCCGCTATTGAGCATGCCAAAAAGCATGGCAACGACCTGGTATTCCTGGATACCGCCGGACGACTGCACATAGACCAGCAGCTCATGGATGAGCTGAAGAACATCAAGGCCGCCGTGGACCCGGCGGAGATCATGCTGGTGGTGGACGCTATGACCGGCCAGGATGCGGTGAACGCCGCAGCCGCTTTTGACGAGGCTCTGGGTATCACCGGCGTGCTGCTGTCCAAGCTGGACGGCGACGCCAGAGGCGGCGCAGCCCTGTCCATCCGCCAGACCACAGGCAAACCTATCAAGTTCATAGGCACCGGCGAAAAGCTGGATATGATAGAGCCCTTCCACCCCGACCGCATGGCCTCCCGTATCCTGGGAATGGGGGATGTGCTCACCCTCATAGAAAAGGCGGAAAAGAGCTTCGACGAGAAAAAGGCTCTGGAAGCGGCGGAACGCCTGCGCAGCAACCGCTTCAGTCTGGCCGATTACCTGGACCAGATGGCCCAGCTGAGGAATATGGGGGATCTGAAGGATGTGCTGGGCATGCTGCCGGGTATGGACGCCAAGGCTCTCCAGGGGGCAAAGCTGGATGAAAAGCTCCTTTCACGCCAGGAGGCTATAATCCTCTCCATGACCAAGGCGGAGAGGGACAACCCCTCCCTCCTGAACAGCAGCCGGAAAAAGCGTATTGCCGCCGGCAGCGGCACCTCGGTTGTGGACGTGAACCGGCTGCTCAAGCAGTATGAGGCTATGAAGCAGATGACAAAGCAGCTCACCGGAAAGAACGCCAGGAAGCTGCAAAAGAAAATGGGCCGCATGGGCGGGGGCTTCCCCGGCATGGGCGGAGGTTTCCCCTTTTAATCAGCTTACAGACGCAGAAGCGTTTGTAAATATATGAATGAATATACATGGAGGTGAATATACGATGGTTAAAATCAGACTTCGCAGAATGGGCGCCAAGAAGGCACCTTACTACCGCATTGTGGTTGCAGATTCCCGCAGCCCCCGCGACGGCCGCTTCATCGAGGAGCTGGGCGTTTACGATCCCATGGCCGAGGGCGAGAAGATTAAGGTCAACATGGAGCGTGCAAAGTACTGGATCGCTAACGGCGCACAGCCCACCGACACAGTCCGCGGCCTGCTGAAAAAGGTCGAGGCCTAATAAGGAGTTTCTACCGGCATGAAAGAACTTTTGACCTATATAGTGCAGAGCCTTGTGGATAATCCCGCAGAGGTCTCTGTGACCGAGCGCAAAGCCGACGGCGAGACCGTGTTCGAGGTACGTGTGGCCGACGGCGATATGGGCAAGGTCATTGGCCGGCAGGGCAGGATCGTCAAACAGATCCGTATACTTATGCGGGCCGTCGCCCAGAGAAAGGGCAAAAAGGTATCAGTGGAGATAATGGACTGATATCAAAAAATCCGGAGCTGCTGCTCCGGATTTTTTCGTTTTATCTTGGCAAATTTTGCTTATCATGTTAAAATAAATCGTTTTGAAATTAAGGGCGGAGGTATCTATGGAAAAGAGCCGATACATCGAGGCCGGACGCATTTGCAACGCCCACGGCGTGACCGGGGAAGTGAAGATAGAGGTCTGGCTGGATTCCCCACAGTTTATGAAAAAATGCGGCAGGATTTTTATAGAGGGACGGGAATTTAAAATCAGCTCCGCAAAGACCCACAAGGGCTTTCTTATCGCAAGGCTGGAGGGAATAGATGATGTGAACGCCGCCATGAGCCTGAAGGCCAGGACCGCCTATATCCTCCGCTCCGACGCAAAGCTTCCCCAGGGCGGCTACTTTATACAGGATATAATCGGAGCCAGGGTGCAGGATGAACAGGGCCGGGAGATAGGCCGGCTTACGGAAGTCCTGGAGCGCCCGGCCTCAAATATATACGTGGTGCAGGGAGAGGAGGAACACCTTATCCCGGCGGTACCCGAATTTATTATGTCAACTGATTTTGAGGCGGGGATAATCACTGTCCGCCTTATCGAGGGAATGTGAAATGCGGATAGATATAATGACACTTTTTCCCGATACCGTGGGGGCCGTGCTCCGGGAGAGCATCATCGGCAGAGCCGTGAAAAAAGGGATAGTTGAGATAAACTGCCACCAGATACGTGACTACACTTTGAACAAGCAGAAACAGGTGGACGACTACCCCTATGGCGGGGGTTACGGATGCGTGATGACGGCCCAGCCTCTCAAGTCCTGCCTTTACCACATTATGTCAACTGCACAGGGCCTGCGCAGCCGGGTCATATATATGTCTCCCCAGGGGCAGCCCTACACCCAGGAGACGGCAAAAAGATTGAAGCGGGACTATGACCATCTGGGGCCGGTCTGCGGCCACTATGAGGGCGTGGACGAGCGTTTCATAGAGCAGTGCGTGGACGAGGAGATATCTCTGGGGGACTTTGTGCTCACCGGGGGAGAGATAGCCGCCATGGCGGTGGCGGATTCGGTATGCCGCCTGATACCGGGAGTGCTGGCTGACGAGGAGTGCTACACCGGGGAAAGCCACTGGGACGGGCTTTTGGAGTACCCCCAGTACACCCGGCCGGAGGTCTGGGAGGGCCGACGGGTGCCGGAGGTGCTGATAAAGGGCGACCACAGCAAGGTGGAACGCTGGCGCAGGAAGATGCAGCTCAAGCGCACCAGGGAAAAGAGGCCGGACATGTTTGCCCGGCTGGAGCTTAAGGATGAAGAGGACAGGAAACTTATGGAAGAGATTGAGAAAGAAGCCTCCAGAAGGCAGCTGACGGAGCCGCTGAGCTGCGGCAAGGCGGGCCTTGAGGACATACCCAGGATAATGGAAATTGTGGACTACGCCAGAGAGACTTTGAAAAAGCATGGAGTGGACCAGTGGCAGGGGGACTATCCCAGCGAAAAGCAGCTGCGCCAGGATGCGGAAGGGGGAGAGCTGTATGTGGTACGTCACGGCTCGGAGATAGCGGCTTTCTTTTTCCTCACGGACAAGCCGGAGCCCTCCTATGAGGACATCACAGACGGCAAGTGGACGGCGGACATCCCCTATTGCGTGCTGCACCGCAGTGCCGTGGCCAGGGAATACCGGGGCAGCGCCGTGGCGGAATACATGCTCCGCTGTGTGGAGGACATCACCCGGCAGCTGGGCTGCCGGGCCGTGAGGGTGGACACCCAC
>CALXGF010000002.1 GCA_944387735.1 uncultured Oscillospiraceae bacterium | reverse complement strand
CGATGAGCTCGTCGCCGGAGGAGATGGTACCCACACGGGCGATGTCCTTGGAGCCGGACACGGGCTGGGAGATGGCCTTGATGCCTTCCACGGCGGCCTGGGTGGCCTTCTGGATGCCCTTGCGCATAACCATGGGATTGGCTCCGGCGGCCAGGTTCTTCAGACCCTCGTTTATCATGGCCTGAGCCAGAACGGTGGCGGTGGTGGTGCCGTCGCCGGCCACGTCGTTGGTCTTGGTGGAGACTTCCTTGATGAGCTGTGCGCCCATGTTCTCAAAGGCGTCCTCCAGCTCTATCTCCTTGGCGATGGTCACGCCGTCGTTGGTGATCAGGGGAGCGCCGAACTTCTTGTCCAGCACTACGTTGCGGCCCTTGGGGCCCAGGGTTATCTTAACGGTATTGGCCAGCTGGTTCACGCCCCGCTCTATGGCCTTTCTTGCTTCTTCACCGTAAATGATCTGTTTAGCCATTGTAATTTCCTCCTTATGCTATCACTCTATAACGGCCAGTATGTCGCTCTGACGGACTATGGTGTACTCCACATCCTCAAGCTTAACTTTGCTGCCGCTGTATTTGCCCACCAGAACATTCTGGCCGGCCTTGACTATCATCTTGACTTCATTGCCGTCTACCATGCCGCCGGGACCCACCTCTACTACTTCGTAGACCTCGGGCTTCTCCTGGGCGGAAGCGGTCAGGAAGATGCCGGAGGAGGTGCGCTCCTCAGCTTCGTTCTGCTTGAGGACGACTCTGTCAGCCAAAGGTTTCAGTTTCATATCATATACCTCCAAAAGTTTATTACAAAGTTCAGCACCGTTAGCACTCTAAACCTATGAGTGCTAACGGTGCTAATAATAACACAATTTTATATTTTTGCAAGACCCTAATGAGAAAATTTGCAAAAAAATTTATAAATTTTTTGTTACAAGTTTCCCGAATCCGGGCTCAGCCCTCCTGCCGGGGGGCGGGGCCGAAGAAAGTCAAGCCCCTGGGGACGACCAGGCGTACTGCACCGGGAATAAGACGCATGCTGACATCTCTGGCAAAGACCGCCTCTCCGTCGATATTTATCACATTGTCCTCGTCAAAGCTTATATCTATTCTGTCGGTGCGTAGGTGAGTGGCATATTCCGGCATCTCGTCGGCGCGGCCTGTGGCGTAGAGCCCTATCAGCTTTATGAGGGTGAGGACGTTAACCTCCTTTATGACAAACACGTCCATTATCCCGTCATCGGGCCGTGCGTCAAGGCTGGGGTTGAACCCTCCGCCGTAAAAACGGCCGTTGCAGGCGCAGACCAGAGTGTGCTTGCCCTGGGCATAAAAATCTCCGCTGCGTATGCGCATATTACGGCTTATCCCCTTGATGACGTTTACCACGGTGGAGACAACATAGCCGGTGGCTCCGCCGATGAGGGGAATTTTGCTGTAATTGTGGACCTGGGTCCCGATACGGGCGTCTATGCCCACGGAGCAGATATTGGCGCTGTAGCGGCCGTTGCACTCTATAAGGTCTATGGGGTGTTCCCAGCCCTCAACCAGGGCGGACAGATCCCGGTACAGCTCCTGCTCATCCCCGAACATACGGCAGAAGTCGTTGCCGGTACCGGTGGGATAGGGACACACCGCCGCATTGTCAAGCCCTGCGGCGCCCCAGACGCACTCGTTGAAGGTGCCGTCTCCGCCGCAGGCATAGATGCGCAGGTCCTCGCCCTTAGCGGCCTCCCGGCGTATTTTCTCCGGGGCGTCCATGGCCGCCCTGGTGACATATATCTCGTACTTATCGCTGCGGTTTCTGAAGAGTTCCTCCACCCGCAGCCTGACCGCCTCGGTCCTGTCCCGGCCGCCGGCTATGGGATTTACAATAAAAAGATGCTTCATTTTTCCCCACCTCTGCTGAGATACATGAACAGGTCGCACTTTATCATGCCGTTATAGAGCTTGCGTTTTTTGTCTGCCTGCCGGCCGAAGCAGCGCTCAAACTCCGTGTGGGAACTGAGCAGATACAACTGCCAGTTGCTGCTTTGGGCGTAGGCCCGGCCAAAGCCCCGGTACAGCTCTTCAGCCTCTTTCTGCTCCATTATGCGCTGACCATAGGGCGGGTTGGTGACAATGACGCCCCGCTCCGTTTTGCGGTGGAAGTTACGGGCATCCGCTTTCTCAAAACGTATTATATCCAATACACCGGCACGGCGGGCATTTTCACGGGCCAGCTCCAGAGCGTGGCCGTCAATGTCGGAGCCTACAATATTATAATTGCCATTATATTCCAGAGATTTTGCCCGTTCCCGCTCCTGTTCCCAAAGCTTGGCGTCCAGGTTCTTCCAGCTCATGGCCGCAAAGCGGCGGTACAGACCCGGCGCCCGGTTCTTTGCTATCAGCGCCGCCTCTATGGGAATGGTGCCGCTGCCGCAGAAGGGGTCGCAGAAATCGTCCCGCCCGCGGTAGCGGGAGAGGCTCACCATGGCTGCCGCCATGGTCTCCTTCAGGGGGGCGGCATTGTGGGCCGGGCGGTAGCCCCGCTTGTGCAGGCCGTCGCCGGAAGTGTCAATACACAGGGAGACACGGTCCTTCATTATGGAAAACTGCACCTGGTAGAGCCCGCCGGTCTCCGGAAACCACTCCAGGCCGTATACGCTTTTAAGCCGCTCCACTATGGCTTTTTTAATTATTTTCTGACAGTCGGAGATGGAGAAGAGTTTGGAATTGAGACTGTAGCCCTTCACGGGGAAGGCTCCGTCGGCGGGGATAAGGCTCTCCCAGGGCAGGGCTCTGGCGCCTTCAAAGAGCTGGTCGAAGCTGAGGGCTTCAAAGCGGCCCAGCTCTATAAGAACCCGCTCGCCTATGCGAAGAGCAATGTTTGCCCTGACCAGGGCGGCCTCATTTCCTGAAAAATATACCCGCCCGTTTTCGGCGGAGACCCCGTCCATATCCAGCCGTCTAAGCTCATCGGCTATAGGGCCCTCCAGGCCCAGCAGACAGGGGACGCACAGCTTGTATTCCATAGATCTCTCCTCTTAATGAATGTGCAGCAAAGTGACCAAAAAAGTCCCTTATCGGCAGTATAATAAATTTTACTACAGTTTACACCTCTTGTAAATGGATGAACAGGGAAAAAATGGCTTTTACCCAGCTTGGGAAAAGATACTCAAAAACCGCTGAAAAGCAGGAAACTGAAAATAAAATGGCAAAAAATTTTTTCTACAAAGACTTGACTGAATTTTATCAAAAATGGCTATTGAAATTTGTGCTATTTAGCGTTATATTATGGTCTAGTCACAAACTGTTCATTTTTTCCGGAGGTCTGCCATGGGTATAGAGAGAGAGAAATTCCTTGGAACTCTGGCCGACTCCTTTTCAGCCTATTATGATCTGCACATGGCCCAGGCGGAGGACAGGCTCCCCCTGGCCTTTCGAGCCGACTATCACTCCAGAGCAGAGAGATACTGGCTGAGCAAGAACATCCCCATCTGGGGCAACGAGACCAACGAGTTTGCCTATATATTCTCCGCCCCGGCTTTCGACCGGGGGCTGGCGGCAAAGTGTATTGACTATGCGCTGGAGAAGGGCCTGCCCATGGTAAAGCCCCACAAGGAGCACCAGTACACCAATATAAAGGTTATCCTGGTGGCGGACAGCGTGGATGCGGACACGGCGAAATACCTTAAAAAGCGCAGCTTCTCAAAAAACTACAAGTTTTCCTTCCACGGCTTCAGCACCCTGAAGTCGGCAATCGTAGACCTGGGGACGGGAAAGACCGTCACCAATTCCGCCGGTCATGAGCTGGCGGGGTATTTCAGTAAACTGTTTGCAGCTGAAGAGAGGTCAAAGCTGTGAATGGGAATATATCAACATTTTTTATTTAAGGAGTGAAAAGTGTGAGCGCAATTCTTATCATGTTGATCGCCCTGGTGCTGCTGGCTCTTGGTTATATCTTCTACGGCAGCTTCCTGGCGAAGCAGTGGGGTGTTGACCCCGCTCACGAGACCCCGGCACACACCAGTTACGACGGAAAGGACTTCGTTCCTGCAAACCCCGCCGTTCTGATGGGCCACCATTTCTCTTCCATAGCCGGTGCTGGCCCCATTAACGGACCTATCCAGGCTGCAGTTTTCGGCTGGGTCCCCGTCTTCCTGTGGGTAGTAGTCGGCGGCATCTTCTTCGGTGCCATGCATGACTTCGGCGCCCTCTTCGCCTCCATCCGCCACAACGGCGGCTCCATCGGCGAAGTCATCAAGGAGAACATGGGCGTTAAAGCTCAGCGTCTGTTCACCATCTTCGCACTGCTGGTGCTGATCCTGGTTATCGCCTCCTTCACCGCAGTCGTTGCCGGCACTTTCGTGTCTGTAACAGACGATGCAGGTAACGCTCTGCCGTTTATCACGACGGGCCGCGCCAATGTCAGCGGCAACGCCTCCACCGCAACCACCTCCCTGCTGTTCATCGTCCTTGCTTTCTTCTTCGGCTTTGCCGTGTACCGCAAGAACGTGAAGGTGGGCCCCGCAACCATCGTGGGCATCATCGGCATCGTCATCATCACCATCGTCGGCCTGAACGTGGGCGTCAACATGAGCCGCACCGCATGGGTTATCTTCATTGCAGTCTACATCATGGCCGCCTCCCTGCTGCCTGTCTGGATGCTGCTTCAGCCCCGTGACTA
>CALXGF010000001.1 GCA_944387735.1 uncultured Oscillospiraceae bacterium | reverse complement strand
CTTCCTTCTCCCGGTGCTCTATCCTCTCCACCAGCGCCCTCCACTCTCTCAGGTCCGGCTCCGGTGTCTCTATCCCCAGCTCCCGGCAGACCACGGCGGAAAAGCCCGCCTTCTCCAGCATAAGCGGAGCCTCATAGAGATTCGGCAGTGTGATGTTCTCTATCACGCAGTCGGGCTTTACGTTACAGAACATGGATATTTTCTTGAATATCCCCTCCTCCAGGGTCTCGTCGCAGCGGAGAATTATAATGTTCGGGCTGATGCCCATGCCCTGAAGCTCCTTGACGGAGTGCTGGGTGGGCTTGGATTTGTGCTCGTCGGAGCCCCGGAGGAAAGGCACCAGGGTCACATGGATAAAGAGGCTGTTCTCCCTCCCCACCTCCAGCGACACCTGTCGGGCCGCCTCCAGGAAGGGCTGGGATTCAATGTCGCCAATGGTGCCGCCTATCTCGGTTATCACCACGTCGGCGTCGGTCTGTTCTCCCACCCGGTAGACAAAGTCCTTTATCTCATTGGTTATGTGGGGTATTACCTGAACGGTGGAACCAAGGTATTCACCCCGGCGCTCCTTGTTTAGGACATTCCAATATACCTTGCCGGTAGTGAGGTTAGAAAATCGGTTAAGGTCCTCGTCTATAAATCTCTCGTAGTGTCCCAGGTCCAGGTCCGTCTCCGCCCCGTCTTCAGTGACGTAGACCTCCCCGTGCTGATAGGGACTCATGGTGCCCGGGTCCACGTTTATGTATGGGTCCAGCTTCTGGGCCGCCACCTTAAGACCTCTGGACTTCAAAAGCCGTCCCAGAGATGCGGCGGTTATTCCCTTGCCCAGACCCGATACAACGCCGCCGGTGACAAAAATATATTTTTTCATAATCTCCGCCTCTTTATCTGATTCTATCTTATTCATAAGTTTTAATTACGTTTTCAGCCATCTGCCTCTTGCTAATTTGGGCATCCATGGCCTGCTTCTCTATATACCGCTGGGCCTCAGCCTCGGTCATGCTCAGGCACTCTATGAGCAGCCACTTGGCGTGGTTCACAAGGCGTATCTCCTCTATCTTTTCCTCCACCGTCTGCTGTTTTCCTTCCAGCTTCCGCATCCGCTCACGGGTAGTACACAGGATCTTCAGGTACTCTTTCAGCAGCTGGGAAGAGGTGGGCTTAGACAAAGTGAAGACCCCATATTCCATAACCTCGCTGTATACCTCATTATATATATCGCTCTTCACCAGAAGCAGCGTCGCCGCCTGACTGTGGGCGCAGATATCCACCGCCAGTCCGGAACCCAAATCATCCGGCAGCGGCGCATTGATTATAACTATGTCAAAGCTCCGTTCCAGCAGTTCCCGCCTGGCTGAAGCCACGCTGCCAACGGTAGATACGGGCCAGAACTCACCGACGGGCAGCAGCGGAGCCAGGGCGGTATTGAAGTTGCGGGACGCCGAAACAATAAGTACGCTGTATGTACGCTCCTGAAATACCACCGGCTTCACCCCCCCATCGCCCTGCGCCATGTTCAAGCGCAGTATATTTTTACAAGTTCCTCCGGCAAAATTTCCCTAACCAGAGAGCAGTCCAAAGCGGCTGCCTTTGCAGACTCAAGACTCTCCGGCAGCCGTCTGAACTTTGCCAGCACCTGAGGCGGAGCGGAGAAAAGATTGATATCGGCGCACTCAGGTAGCTGCATGTTCTTCTCTATCCCCTCCAGACCTGCATAAATGAGCAGCGCAAAAGCCAGGTATGGGTTCGCCTCCGGGTCTGGGGAGCGAAGCTCCGCCCGCCGGAATTCCCCCTCAGCCGCCGGAATTCGTATCAGCTGGGAGCGGTTCTGGCTGGACCAGGAGATATACCCCGGAGCCTTGTTCCCGCCCAGACGTTCATAGGAGGCGGGGCAAGGGTTTAGGAAAGCGGTGAGGCCCTCTATCTTATCCATAATGCCAGCTATAGCCTGGGACATACAGTCCCCCCCATTTACTGAGCGCACGGCAAAGTTCACGTGCATCCCGCTGCCCGCCTTATCTTTAAGAGGTTTTGGGCTAAAGTCCGCAGTCAGGCCGTTTCTGGCGGCCACAGTCTTGACTATGGATTTGAAGATCACCGCATTGTCCGCAGCGGCCACTGCCTCGGCATATCGGAAATCAATTTCGTTTTGTCCGGGGCCTTCCTCATGGTGAGAACTCTCCGGCAGTATTCCCATCTCCTCCAGCATCAGGCAGATCTCCCGGCGCACCGTCTCCCCCCTGTCCTCAGGGGCAATGTCCATATATCCCGCCTGGTCGTGGGGTACCTTGGTGGGCTCCCCCTGGAGATCATTTTTAAATAGATAGAACTCCATCTCCGGCCCAAAAGTAAAAACCACGCCCCGCCGCAGGGCATCGGCTACCGCTCTTTTTAAAAGGGCCCGTGTATCGCACTCAAATGGCGTACCGTCGGGATAAAAGATATCGCAGAACATCCTCACTACCTTGCCTGTCTCCGGCCTCCAGGGCAGCAGAGTCAGGGTGGCCGGTTCCGGGCGCAGGATAAGGTCTGAGCGCACTGCGCCGCCGAAGCCCGCTATGGCCGAGCCATCTATGGCTATGCCGTAGCGGAAGGCTCGCTCCAGTTCCCTGGGCATTATTACTATATTCTTCTGGTTTCCGAATACGTCGCAGAAGGCCAGGCGAATCATCTTCACATCAGTCTCTTTGGCGTACTGCATCACTTCCTGGGCGGAATAATCCATGGTATCTGTCCCCCTTAGCATATAAGTCCTCATCTAAAAGAAAAAACCGCTCATCGGAAAAAAGGGTGAATAAGCTCCCGATGAACGTCTGTGTCCATAAAGCGAATACTATCACAAGTTCTTTCCCTTGTCAATGGAAGGGCTTTTCAGGGAAAACTTTTGCTTTTGTACACAAATTACAAATGTAATAAGCCCTTTTTTTCTATCATGACGAAAAAAATTTATTTCCCTCTTGACAATCCCGCCTATAGAGTGTATATTACGCCACATGAAAAGGCGCTGATGCCTTAGGGGGATACCTCTAACTATCAGCGCCTTTTCTTTTTTATTACTCCTCAGTGATAAAAAATGTTGTTGTGGCCCTATCCCCCTCCGCCCTTTCTGGGCGCTGGGGAATGGCGGTCAAACACAAATCCGTCACTGAAATAATGAAAGGAAGATATAATATGGCAACAGTTACAGATTATTTCGGAAGTCTTGTCTTTGACGACAGGGTCATGAGCGCAACGCTTCCGGCAGATGTTTACCAGTCTCTCAGAAAGACCATCGACGAAGGAGCTCAGCTGAATCTGGATGTTGCTAATGCAGTGGCAGCAGCCATGAAGGACTGGGCCGTAGAACACGGCGCCACCCACTTTACCCACTGGTTCCAGCCCATGACCGGCATTACCGCCGAGAAGCACGACAGCTTTATATCCCCGGCCCCCAACGGCAGCGTCATCATGGATTTCTCCGGCAAGGAGCTCATCCGGGGCGAACCCGACGCCAGCTCCTTCCCCTCCGGCGGTCTACGGGCCACCTTTGAAGCCAGGGGCTATACCGCCTGGGACCCCAGCTCCTACGCCTTCATTAAGGGCAAGACCCTGTGCATCCCCACCGCATTCTGCTCCTACGGCGGCGAGGCACTGGACAAAAAGACCCCTCTTCTGCGCTCCATGGACGCCATCAACCGCCAGGCTCTGCGGGTGCTGCACCTGTTCGGCAACGACACCGTGAAATGCGTGCGCACCTCCGTTGGACCGGAGCAGGAGTACTTTCTTATAGATAAGGAAATGTACAAAAAACGCAAGGACCTTATCTTTACCGGCCGCACCCTTTTCGGCGCAAAGCCCCCCAAGGGCCAGGAAATGGATGACCACTACTTCGGAGTCATAAAGCCAAGAGTAGCCGCCTATATGGCCGAATTGAACGAGGAGCTTTGGAAGCTGGGAATTTTGGCCAAGACCGAGCACAACGAGGTTGCCCCCGCTCAGCATGAGCTGGCCCCCATTTATACCACCACCAACATCGCCACCGACCACAACCAGCTGACCATGGAGATCATGCAGAAGGTTGCCGACAAGCACGGTCTGGTGTGCCTGCTCCATGAAGAGCCCTTTGCCGGAGTCAACGGCAGCGGCAAACACAACAACTGGTCAATTTCCACCAGCGATGGCGCGAACCTGCTGGAACCCGGCAAATCCCCCTATGACAACGCCCAGTTCCTGTTGTTCCTCTGCGCGGTTATCAAGGCCGTGGACGACTATCAGGATCTGCTGCGCATCTCTGTCGCCAGCGCAGGCAACGACCACCGCCTGGGGGCCAACGAAGCGCCGCCGGCCATCGTTTCCATGTTCGTG